>NZ_DAOSEH010000032.1:0-24528 GCF_035363035.1 Mesotoga sp.
GAGCGGAGCGAACTCTCGATGCTCTTTCTCTCTTGTTTTTCGCCTTCTCGTGAGCAGAGCGAACTCTCGATTATCAGGGGATTATCCTCTCGCTTATCGATTTTCCCTGGAGGAAGAGCAGAAGATAATCTCTACCGCCGGCCTTGGAGTCGGTACCGGACATGTTGAATCCTCCGAAGGGTTGCACTCCCACCAGGGCACCGGTACATTTCCTGTTGAAGTAGAGGTTACCCACGTGGAGAATGGCTTTCGCCCTCTCTATACGCTCTCTATTCTTGCTGTAGAGAGAGCCGGTAAGTCCGTATTCCGTTCCGTTGGCGATTCTCATCGCATCCTCGAAATCTTTCGCCTTTATAATGGCCGTTACGGGACCGAAGATCTCCTCCTGCGCAATCACAGCGTCCGGTGGCACGTCGAAAAAAACCGTAGGCTCTATGAAGAAGCCCGTTCCGCCGAGAGGCTTGCCTCCTGTCAGGAGTCTTCCCTCGCTCTTTCCTTTATCGATATAGCCGAGTATTCTCTTCATGGCGTCCTCGTTTATTACCGGACCCATGTGGTTGTCGGGATCGGTGGTTTCTCCGACAGTCAATTTCTCGGTCTTTTCTTTGATCTTCGCCACCATCTCTTCGTAAACGTCTTCGACCACGATTATCCTCGAGCCGGCCGAGCATTTTTGCCCCTGGAACCCGAAAGCGCTCGCCACGGCGCCAATCGAAGCGGCCTCGAGATCTGCAGTTTCGTCAACGACGACGCAGTCTTTACCGCCCATTTCCAGAACGACTCTCTTTATCCATTTCTGACCGGCACGATGCCTGGCGGCCAGTTCGTTTATCCTCAGGCCGACCTCCTTAGATCCGGTGAAGGATACGAAACGGATGGCCGGATTTTCAACTATGTAATCGCCTATCTCTCCGCCGGAGCCGGGAATGAAGTTTACGACTCCATCGGGGAGACCGGCTTCCTTCAGTATCTGTACGAATTTTGCGGCGATCACCGGCGAATCCGAGGCCGGCTTGAGCAGGACGCAGTTCCCGGAAACGGCCGCGGCCGTAGTCATGCCGGCCATTATGGCGCAGGGAAAGTTCCAGGGCGGAATCACCGCTCCGACGCCAACTGGTATGTATCGCAATAGATTGTACTCTCCCGGAACCTGAACGACCGGTTGAGGTTCGTCGTAACGCAGCGCCTCACGGCTGTAGAATTCGAGGAAATCTATCGCCTCGGCGAGATCGGCGTCGGCCTCTATCCAGCTCTTCCCAACTTCCAGTATCATCGTGGCATCGAGTTCGAAGCGTCTATAGCGCATGATTTCCGCCGCCCTCAGGAAAGGTTTTATCCTTTCGAAAGCTGGCAACAATCTCCAGCTTTCGAAGGTTTTGTAAGCGCACTTCAGGGCCTTATCCACTATCTCCCTGTTCGCCTTCGAGACTCTACCGACGATCTCTTCGGGATTTGCCGGGTTGTGCGAGAGAATCTTCTTTTCGGTTGAGATGGACTCTCCCCCGATCACGAGATCGTACTCCTTGTGTTCCGATCTCAGCAACTCTATAGCCCTCCACATTTTCTCCCTCATACCTGGGTCGGAGGGGTCGATGTAAGACTCGTTACGGAATGGCGGTATTACCATGTAATTGGTTGCCTCCAGCATTTCTTACCTCCTATGATTTCCTATACTACGTTTTTCTCTCTGGTGAAACCACGCTCGAATCTCTGCAGGCTCAGGTTGGATATATCCACGCTCCTGGGCTCACCGAAGACTATCCATTCGGCCAGGGCCTCTCCGACTGCCGGTGCGAGCATGAAACCGTGTCCCGAGAAGCCTATTGCAAAGTAGAAGTCCTCTATTTCGTTCGACCTGCCTATTATCGGTTGCGCATCGGGAGACATGTTGTAGAGTCCGGCCCAGTGCCTGAGGATCCTCACATCCTTCAGGAACGGAAAGAACCGTGGCATTTTGTCAGACATCTCCTTGAGGAACTTCCAGGTAGGTGTTATCTCCAGTCCCGGAAGCTCGTCTCTGTCGCCCTGTCCCATGATGAAATTTCCCGATCCGGTTTGCCTTATATAGAAATTGTTCACGAAGCTTATGACCAGTGGGTCTAGAATGTGCTCCAGCGGTTCGGTAACGAATATCTGGTGTCTGTAGGATTCGGTTGGAAGGTTTAGTCCGACCATTTCTCCCGCCTGGTGGGAATAACCGCCTGCGGCGTTGACCACAATTCCCGTTTCGATCTCTCCCCTGTCAGTAACCACGGTCCTGATTTTGCCGTTCTCTACCAGCACTCTCTTTGCGTCTGTATGCGTTAGTACGTTGACTCCCATTTTCTCAGCGGCCCTCGCATAGCCGAAGGTAGTCAGGTGGGGATTGGCATGGCCGTCGCTAGGACAGTACGCCGACAGTTTCAGACCTTCAAGGTTCATGAAGGGGAATTTCCGGACCGTCTCTTCCCGTGAGAGCAGGACGACATCGAGTCCCTCTTCCTGTTGCATGGCGACGTTCTTCTTAAAGAGTGCCTCCTCCTCTTCGGTGTACGCTAGAAGCAGGTACCCTCCCTGAAAGTATTCGATATTCAGTCCGACTTCCCTTTCGAAGTTTTTGAAGTGTTCGACGCTTCTCATGGCCAGCCGGACGTTCATTCTTTCCGACCACTGCTGCCTGATTCCCCCACCGCACCTTCCGGTCGAGCCGGAAGAGAGATAATCTCTTTCGAGAAGCACTACATCGGTAAGTCCGTTTTTGGCCAGATAATAGGCCGTGGCGGAACCGACGACACCGCCACCGATTATCGTTACGCACGCCTTATTTTTCATAAAGTAGTCACTTTAGAGACCCGTGAACTAATTCGCGGAAAGCGACATTCCCTCCTTTCATATAACGTAGTGTCCGAAACACTCAGGCTAGTCAACTTCGGGCCAAGCCTGCTACTTCACTCGTGGGTGACCTTCGCATTTCTTTCGATCGCTCCGAAACTCACCGGAATCGCCGGCGGCCTCAGGGTTCCCGGAGATAATTTTTCTACAGGCACTCCCGTCTCGCCGGAAAGAATCATGAGCGTGTTGAGACGACAGGTTCTGCCGCCGCACGGTCCCATGCTCACTCTCAGATACCTTCGCAGCTCTTCGAAATCGACATATCCCTCTCTTATGGCTTTCTTCACCTGCTCGACGGTTATCTCTTCGCAGCGACAGATCAGAGAGCTTTCTTCTCTGTTCGTCACATGTATGTGGCGAACGTCTCTACCCAGTTCTTCTGGAACGGTAAGATACACTATGTTCGTTTTGTTTGCCGACCTGGTGACGCGATCTACCCTTGCCGTGCAGAGTACCTCTCCACTCCTGCCGGTTGCATAAACCGACTGGCCCTTCTCGGGAACGGGGAGAAACTCGTAGGGGATTCCCACCAGAGCCATTCCGTCCTCCCTCTCCTGATACATGAATATTGCGAGACCCGGGCACTTGGTAGCGCAGACTCCACAGCCCGTACACCTGGAATAATCTATGACGGGCACGTCGTTTATATTCTCTCCAACCGTTATCGCTCCGACCGGGCAGCTCGTCTCGCAGGGGTTGCACGGTATCGCCTCGAAACATTCGATTATCGGTCTCAACTTTCCCCTGAACTCCCCGGACCTGTTCACCTCGCCCTCTACGTACCTGGCCGGTTGTGTCACCAAATCCATCTTCTCAAGACCGGAGCGTATCTTCGAAGATGTCGGTCCGCTCCGGAACGCGCTCAGGGTTTCTTTGAGTTCTTCCAGTCGCGTTTCGTTACACTTCCCCTTTATATCCTTCACTATGTTAAGACCGGCGATTCTGCCTTCGATCATCGCGGTAGTCGCTTCCTCGATACCAGAGACATCCCCGGCCACGAAAACTCTGTCGATCGTCGTTCTCATATCGCTATCGTGCAGGGGAACGTAACCGCCGAGTTCGGGTATGTATTTCAGCTGGCCTCCTGCCTGAGCCATCAGCTCGGCCGATGGTGTGAGCCCTACGGCTATACAGACGGTGTCTATCACCATTTCTCTCTCCGTTCCCGGCACCGGTCTCCAGCGCTCGTCGAGGGCCGTGATCAGCGCGCCGTTCACGGACTTCTCCCCGATAGCCTTGAGGATGGTATGGTTCAGGAGAACGGGGATGCCCAGTCGTTTTACTTTGTCCGCGTGTACACGGTAACCGCCTATGCGGCTGGAAGCCTCCAGTATCGCTTTTACTTCGACTCCTGCCTGGGCCAGCTGGTAAGAGATTATCAATCCGATGTTGCCCGAACCGATCATGAGCACGCTCTTTCCAGGAAGGATTCCGAACTGATTCATCAGGGTCTGTACGGCACCCGCCCCGTAAACTCCGGGGAGATCGTTGTTGTCGAACTGCAGAAATTTCTCCGAAGCGCCCGTAGCCACAAGAAGTCGCGTAGGGTTATAGAGATAGGTACTGTCGCTTCGCCTGTCAAGAACGGGAACGCCGTCGGGATAGACGGCAAGGACCGATGACTCGCAAGCTAAAATGACCTGCGGGTAAAGAGAAAGTTCCTTCAACAGTTTGCCGGCTATTTCCATTCCTCTGGTGGAAGCGTAGAAGTTCTCGTTTCCGAAGAATTTATGGGTCTGTTTCACCAGCTGTCCCCCTGGCGAAATACCTTCGTCCACCACCAGCACTCTCAACCCTTCACGAGCCGCTTCTATGGCGCCGCAAAGCCCGGCCGGCCCTCCGCCCAGGACTAGAAGATCGGGATTATTCACTTTTCTCACCTCTGCCTTTCTGCGTTCGAACTCTCATACCCTCTTTCACCGGAGTGATGCAAGTTCTTACGTTCGCTTTTCCATCGACTTCCATCAGGCATGAAGAACACTTACCGATTGCGCAGAACAGTCCCTGAGGTCTTGAACCTTTGGGCGTAATTCGCAACATTCTCACGCCGTTTGCGTGAAGGGCGGCCGCTATTGTCTCGCCTTCGTATGCCTGCATTTGCACGTCTTCAAAATAAAAAACGATCTTTTCACCTCTTTCGAATTTGAGAAGAGGATGTTCTACGATTCTTTCCAAGATATCGCCTCCATTTACTGAGCATTACAATTATAAGTATTCCGGCTCTGAGGAAGAAGGCCAGCATACCGATGCATACTCCCGAACAAACAAAATAAGCTGCTATAATTGTCTGTATAAAGATTTGCCGGAATAGGGATGCAGTTGAAAACGAACGCAATCTCTACTCCCGATCACTGGGGGGCAAAGAATACATGGAAAAGAGACCACTCTTGCTGGGACACAGGGGAATGGGCACAGGAGACGGGGAGAACTCTCTTCTCTCGCTGGTGAGGGCAGTTCAGATAGGCGCCGACGGCGTAGAGCTCGATGTTCACCCGACCAGAGACGGGGTATTGGTGGTGACGCACGACCGCGATCTCAAGAGAACCCTCGGTGTAGATATTACAGTTCCGGAAAGTACTTACAGATTATTGAAAAAGAAAGGTCTGTTTTACCCGGAGAAGTTGACGACTCTCGAGAAGGTCTATCTGGAGCTTCCGGACACGGCCTTTATCAATATCGAGATAAAGGATCCTCTGGCCGCTCCTCTGGCGGTTCCGCTGGTACGGAGCTTCAACGCTCTCGATAGAACGCTCTTTTCATCGTTCCACCACGGTTGCTTGCTGGAAATCCGCAAACAGTGCGGCGATGCGAAGATCGGTCTGCTGATCGGGGAAGATGCCAGGGGTAAAGATCCTCTGGCTTATTTCGGGGAGTTGTTGTCCGTCTATAAGCCTTATTCGATGAATCTTCCGGTTCAGATGTTCGAGGAAGTGGGTTTTAAAAACGGTATGGAATTCATAAGATTCCTTCGAAAGACGGGAATTGCCGTCGCTCTATGGACTCTGGACGATCCTGATTTATTTCTCAAGTTGAAGGGCGAAATCGATATTGTGATAACCGACAACTTGCAGGGCATGATGGCACTTACCGGAGGAAGGAGCTCAGGAAAGCGGGGGTGATGAGATTGTTTTATCTCGAGAAGATACTTTCTTCTATACTGACACCGCCCGGCCTTGTTATCCTAATTCTGCTGATTTTAGCGCTTACTCTTCTGAGGAAAAAGGATGCTCGCGGGATAAGAGCCGGTGGAATAGTTCTGCTGATTCTCTCTTTCTTTGGATATCTTCTTTCAACAGGGCTGGGAACGTACCTCTATCTGCGGCCGCTAGAAAAAGAGTATCAGTTACCAAAATCGGTGAGCGGCCAGGTTATAGTTGTTCTCAGCAGCGGAGTGATCATAACTCCGGTCGGTCAGGTGCTGGACAATCACAGTGTGGCCAGGCTGAGTGCGGCTTTGAACCTCCATCTTCAGACTAAACTGCCCATAGTAGTAACCGGATCTTTCGTACCCGGAAGAAACACTCTGCCGGTGGCCGAACTGATGAGGGACTGGTTGCTCGGACAGGGAGTTGGCACCTCCAGGATTCTGGTGGAACCGCAGGCGAGAAACACCTGGGAGAACGCGGAATACACCGCCAGACTATGCTCACAAAGCGGCTGGAAGAATGTGGTCCTCGTCACTTCGGCCGTACATATGAAGAGGGCCGTGAAGTCCTTCGAGGAATTCGGCCTGATCGTTACGCCATACCCAACCGATTACCTGTATGACCATACGGACTTTGGATTTGTGGATATTCTTCCTTCGAGAGACGCTTTGAACGCAAATCTTGCGGCGCTCCACGAGTTTTTCGGTCAGATCAGGTACGCTTTCAAGAACCCTTGAAAGGAGAGTTAGATGTGTGATACCTTTGTGGCTCTGGGAAGCTCCACGCCTGACGGCAGAACGATTTTCGCCAAAAACAGCGATAGAGAGCCGAACGAACCTCAATACGCCTTCTTCTATCCCCGGACGGAATACAGCGGCAAGGAGCTCTACACCACCTCGCAGAAGATAAAACAGGTCGAGAAAACCTACGCGGTGCTCATCTCCAAGCCCTCATGGATGTGGGGCGGCGAGATGGGGGTGAACGAAAACGGCGTAGCGATCGGCAACGAAGCAGTCTTCACAAGGGAGATGGTCAGCAGGCAGGGGTTGCTGGGGATGGATATTCTCAGGATTGCCCTGGAAAGATCGGAAAGCGCCGAACAGGCCGTAACCGTTATCACCGATCTCATACAGAAGTACGGCCAGGGCGAGAGTGCGGGTTACACGAAGACGATCTTCTACCACAACTCCTACATAGTGGCCGACAGGGAAAACGCGTGGGTTCTGGAAACTTCCGACAGATACTGGACCGCCGATCGAGTGAAGGATCGAGCGTCGATCTCGAACTGTCTGACGATCGCAGGTCCCGGGGAATTGCAGCATCCGGAAACCGCGAGCAACGCACTGGAAAAGGGCTGGTGTAAAAAGGCCGAAGAGTTCCGTTTCAAGAAATGCTACGAGAAGAAGCTCTTTTCATGGCTCTCCGGTGGAGAGGCTCGCCGGAGCCGAACGATGAATCTTCTGGGAGAGAAAGATGTAGATCTGAAAAGGGCCTTCGAAATGCTCAGGGATCACGGCGGATCGAGGTTTTTCGGTTCCATGAAGAACGTCTGTATGCACTCCGGTACCGGATTGGTGAATTCACAGACCACCGGCTCTATGGTCGTGGTTCTCGGTGAGAAAATCGATGTCTGGGTAACCAATACCAGCGCGCCTTGCCTTTCTTTCTACAAACCCGTCTGGTTCGACTCCAATTCCTCGACCCTGCCCTTCGAGAAGGAGGCCGACGCACTCAATCACTGGGGCAACTGGGAGATCTTCCATCGTCTGGCGACGACCCGCTATGAGAAAGCCAGACAGTTGTGGGAGCAGTACTGTTTGCCGTTCGAAGAGGAGTTGATCCTGCACAAAGACTCCCTGGAGCACCGCGAGATCACCGCCCAGGCCTTCGACACGGGCTGGAAACTCGCGAAAAAAATGGCTTCTCTGCTCCAGGAGAGTCCCGTAGAAACCGGTCTTTTCAACAGGAGATACTGGAAGAAGAAAGAGAGAGAGCTTCAGGAATTGAAGACCAAGAACTTCAAGAGGCCCGGATCTATCTGAAGAAAGGATTGTCGGTCAGAATTTCACGGGCGTCTGTCCCGGGACCGTGACCGGGAAAGACCTTCAGATCCGGTCCGTTCTCGAAGATCTCTTTAAGCAGGTGTAGGCTGCCGATCATCGTCTCTTCGGAGCCGCCAGGAAGATCGGTTCTGCCTACGGACTGCATGAAGACTGTATCTCCGGTGAAAAGTATTCTGTCGTCGTACAGATAACAGCACGAGCCGGGGGTGTGTCCGGGAGTGTGTAGCACTCTCCACTTTCCGCCGATTTGCGAGCAATCCACGATGGTCGATTCGTCTATCTTAAGGGGACCCCTTCCAAAGAAATTCAGAAGGCTCTTTTCAGCGTCGAGGAGTCTCTCTCTGTCGAGCGGATGGACGAAGATGTTATCGCCTTTCAGTCTGTCGATATCGAAGATGTGATCGGCATGTCCATGAGTTATAAGGATCGAGAGTTTTGTATCTCCCACAAGATCGATTATCCGGTCGGCTGCTCCTATTCCCGGATCGATAACGACTATCCCGTTTTCGTCTTCGACCAGATAGCAGTTCTCTTCCATCCGGTCGGAAAGGATTATTCTTATCATCTCTTTGCTCCTTTCGATCTGTTTTTCTTTTTCTTACTGCTCTTTTTGTTTTTCAGATATACGTCCATTTGAAGGAATATCCCGAACAGAGACGTTGCAAGAAAGACAAGGAGCATGGTCAAAAGGTCGGTGATATCTCTGAAAAAATAACTCACCGCGAGCATCAACAGGAAGGCTCCGATCAGCGAGGTGGATACTATCATCACGTAATCCATGAACCTCACCGCCAGCCAGCCGAGAAGACAGCCCGCCAGGACGAACGGCGGATCGAGAATCGTCAGACTCTGAAAGGTACCGAGGCTCTGGGCGATATACGTTGCGAAAAACCCCGTTCCGAATAGAACCATCGTAAAGACGAATATTTCTCTAGCCTTGATCGCCACCAGCGGTAGAAGGACCCCGATAAGGATCATAAGCTCGATCGTGTACAGCGTCTCCATTCCCTGTCCCCAGAGATAACCGACATGAGATCCTATGACTGTCCAGAGGACGGCGTAGAAAACCGCGAAGAGTTTCTTGCCGAATATCAGAAGCGAAAGGCCTATCGCCACGAAAGCTATGATCGTGTAAGTCGAGAGCGAAGAGAAAGCTCCCACCAGCTCCGTCAGATCGCCGGAACCGGAAATCCAGCCTTTGAATCTATTTATAAACTCTTCAAGAACTACGGGAACGGTCATATAGAACCTTCTTCAATCTAATAGATTTTGTTGCGCGCCACTCGCCCGCTTCGAAAGAGTGGATTTTTACCGTACAAACAATATTCTACATTAGATACAATTGTCAACCAAGGTCAGATCATTAGCAAAGGATAACAAAAAGGCCGCCCGAAGGCGGCCTTTATTGCTATGTGCTGTCCCTATCTGAGCCTTTCGATGAGCTTTGCGAAGACTTCAATGGCCTCGGGGGGCAATCTATCGAAGCCACCCCTTTCGCTTTCACGGCTCTTTATGAAGTTGAATCTGTCAACCAGTCTGTCTCTAAGAAGTTTCATGTAATCTCCGTCGTTGGCATCCGGAGTGAAGCCTTCCAGTTCCATTATCTCCAGCTCTTCGAAAGGTTCCCATTTCTTGAACCGGGCCTTGCCCTCGACTATATTCTCCAGTATATTGAGGGTCAACTCTTTGGGAATCTTCCTCTCCCTGAAATGTCCGGTGTTGAATATATAGCAATCGATGTTTCTCTTCTGGAATAACTCGAGGAACCTTTTGAAATCATCCGATAGAGGGTATGTTCTGAATGGGTTGGCGTAAGGCTCTATAACCAGAGCGTTGGGATCTACCCCGGGAGCGAGCCTCTCGGCCGAGGTCCTTTTGGTGGCCAACGTGGCCCCCATTGCCGAAGAAAGTACGGGATCCTCGATTTTTACCACGGGTGGTATCGACGGATCCTTCATGAGCCATACGATAGTATCGACCGGTTCATCGAATCTATCGACCCTGTTGGGGGACCACAACCTGGATTTTATGGCCCTGCCATTTCCGTTGCGTATATCCTCGGAAACAATCACTATATTACCGTTTTCGTCCTGCGTTGCCCCGACGTTTTGAACGGAGAGAAGGTACTTGTTGTCATCACTGCAAAGGGGATAATCTGAGGTCTTGTCGAAATACGAAGGCTCGAGTGCTGCCGAGGAGCCGTTTTCCGAGGAGATAACGAACGCGTCGTCATGAAGAATGGTTACATCGTACTTCCCCCCGTGCTTGGCATGGGTCAGTGTCGATTTGCCCGATCCGGAGAGCCCGAAGAAGCCTGCAACGTATTTTCTATCGGGTAAATTGTACCTCTTTTGACCTCCGTGACAGGCCGCGAAGCCGTGTCTGTTGGCGCAACCCCAGGCCAGTGTCAGAGTCCCTTTCTTGAATTCGCCGAAATAGCGCATACCGAGTATCGCGGCGCAGTTGTGTTCGGGATCGAAAAAGCTGAGCCCGAGGGGATGCTCCGGATGCTGCCAGTCGGGATCGGAGAAGACGAATATCTCGCCCTCACCCTCGTACTTTTTCGAATTCTCGTACATCTCGTTATAGAACTCGTTCATCGGCTGGAAATTCAAAAGCCAGTTGTACATGATATTTTCGTGGTTCTCGGGAATGAGGAGATGTGCTTTGATCATGAAATCACGGTCGAGACCGATATAACCCTGCGCATGGTACATCTTCTTCTTTCTGGTGCTGTACACAGCCTCTCTTATTTTCGCACCATACTCCGCCTCGCTCACTCCCGGTTCACCGAGTATCCGTCTTGCAGAAGCGCAGCGACCTGTAACGGCGCCATCGTTGAATATAAGTACCTTCGAGTCGGGTTCGAGACCGAGTTTTTCCGGTTTATAGACGGGCATGTCGGTCACGATCGTGCCGGGCGAACTCTTCGCCAGTTTGTAAGCTTCGCAGGGTGAAATCACCGTCGAAACGTTGTTGCCGTAAAAGGCAGTCTCGACGGTAGTCCTGGTCTGAGAAAAGAGCGGATTAGACTTTCCAATACTGCTCCTTGGAAATCTGGAACTACTTGACATTTTACACCTCCAGAAAAACACAAAAAATCTGGTCGGTAAAAACCGGCCATTAATAGTATTAAGAATAATGGGTAATGAACTTTTGAAAACAGGCGAACAGATTCGATTCGGATCACAAACTAAATAAACTCTATCATTGCTGAGAGCCTTGAATTAAGGCCAGTAACACATCGGGAGTTAATATGACCTATAATTAAAATAGGGGGATAGTACTGTCTACAAAATTATGTGGTAGGTTATTGCATAAATCACGAGAAAGAGTGCATTCGAGAGTTCGCTTCACTCACGAGAAGGTGTCTCGCCCTCTCTCCTCTCTCTTTCTCTCTCCTCTTCTCGCGTTCCTTAACCAACCAAGAACCTGGACGCACAGCGTCGGAACGGCGAACCGCTCTTTCGAAGAACGGGTTCACGCTCTTGGACTAGGGGCTGGACGGCTCCTAATGCTCTTCTCGTTCCTAGCCCTGTCGTTATTTCTTCTCCTGCATCGAGATTTCGTAGAATCTCTCCAGCCTCTGAAGAACCAGGTTGTTGAACGTGCCTTCGGGGTATTTACCATCTCCGTCGGGCTGGCCCGCTTTCAGGCCGGTCAAAAGTTCGATAGCCTCATCAACGGTTTCAACAGTCCAGATGTTGAACCTGCCGTTTTTTATGGCCAGAACGATCTCGTCGGGCAAAACGAGATTGTCGAAGTTTGTGTCGGGTATCACCACGCCCTGCTTTCCGTTGAGACCCTTCAATTTGCAGAGTTCGTAAAAACCTTCCACTTTGAACTGAACGCCTCCGACTGGCTGAACTCTTCCGCTCTGATTTATCGAGCCTGTAACGGCTATAGATTGTTTTATGGGAGCTTCAGCAATCGCCGAGAGGAAGGCGACGGTTTCGGCCACGGAAGCACTGTCGCCCTCGACCATCGAGTATACCTGCTCGAAGCTGATCGAGCCGTTCAGGCTGAGGGGAAATTCCCGCGCATATTTCGAGTTCATGTACCCCTGAATTGTGAGGCTGGCCTTGTCGTGGATATTGCCGCTCAATTCCGATTCTTTCTGAATGTCCACTATGCCACTGTTCCCCGGACCGACCTTGGCGGTTATTTTGACCGGTATTCCGAACGATATATCTTCAGTCTGTACCACCGTCAAACCATTTATCTCTCCGATCAGCTCGCCTTCGGTTTGAACGAGAAGCGTGGAGTCGGCGAACATCTCCTTCACCTTATCCTGGTACAGAGAAACTCTTGTCTTCATCTCTTCCCAGGCCCGAGAAACGTCTTCAGCCGAGACCATCTCTCCGCCGTTAATCTCCACAACGGCCGAACTTTCGAGTAGAAGCTGTTTCAGGGCTCCGAACTGGGTTGAAACCTTTTTCCTGTTTCCCGATAGTATTATCGCTTTCTTTATAACTTCCCTGACCGCATCCCTGTCGAAATCCATGAGCGAATTATCGCGTGCGATAGAACAGATCAACCGACAGAGTTTCCCGACCGTGTCACCGTCGAGTCGCATCTCCCAGTCGAATTCGGCCTTTATCTTGAACAGCTTCTTGAAATCCGTGTCCATGGTGCTCAACATGCTGTAGATCCAGGGCTCTCCTATCATTATGATCTTCATGTCCAGAGGAATCGGTTCGGGCTTCAGGCTAACCGTCGAGAGCAATCCGACTTTGTGTTCCAGGTTCTCGATCACTTCCGAACCGGAGAAGAGAAGCTGCTTCAGCGTCTGCCAGACGTACGGTTCGCTCAAAACACTCTTGGCATCTAGCACAAGGAAGCCTCCGTTGGAACGATGTATCGCTCCGGAACGGATCATCGAGTGGTCAGTGTCAAGCATCCCCATCTTGGCCAGGTACTCTATCCTTCCGAAGAGACTGGAGTAATTCGCGTTCGTCACCTCGACGATAGGCTTGCCATTTATGCCGGAGTTGTCAACGAAGAGGTTTATGGCATATCTCTTTCCGAAGAAATTCTTGGCGTCTATCTCCTGGCTGAAGAAAACGCCGAGATTGTCCAGAAGATCGCTCCGCAGGTTATCGAGGAACTCTATGGCCTCTTTGTTCTCGCTGAATTTATCTTTCATCTCCTTGATGTGCCCTTCCAACGCGAAAGACGCCACATCCCGGTTCAGCTCTTTGAACTTCTCTCCGTATTCCTTCTCCATTTTGCTAATTCTCAGGATGTAGGAGTTAACCAGCTCTCTAACTTCTTCGCCCTTTTTGCTGATCGTCTTCTGGTACTCTTCCGGCAGAGCCTCGTATATCTCCTGCGTCAAGGGCTTTCCGTTCCAGAGGGGGATCGTGGCCACCCCGGTCTGATTTATCTGCACCGTGAAATCCCTCTCTCTGGCTTTGTCTATGAGTTCTTTCAGCAAATTCGACCGGTTTTCCGCTTGCTCGCTCTGTATGGCCGACATTTTCTGCTGGTAGTCCTCGCTCTGAAAACTCTCGCTTATCGCGTTTATAGTTATTTCGACGAATTCTCCCATTTCTTTCTGAAAGCTCTTCCCCATTCCAGCCTTCAGGGGGATCGAGTTGGGCGATCTGGGATCGTCGAAGTTATAGACATATATCCAGTCGCCGGGCGTTTCGCCACCCTCGGCTTTTTTCTTCAAGTAACGGCTCACGAAGGTCCTTCTTCCGGTGTTGGTCGATCCCGACACAAAGATGTTGTATCCCCTGGCCTTTATCTTAAGTCCCGTTTCCAGCGCCTTTATAGCGCGCTCCTGTCCTATGAACTCTTCCAGTCCATCTATGGATTTAGTTGACTTCACCTTTCTTGGCAAAGTGACTTTGAGATCGATTTCCCTCCAGTTCAATTTTCGCATCAAGATACCTCCTTCCTATTTCTAATGATAACAAATGATGACACAGGTTAACACGACCGGCGATTGGATAAGTTATCGGTCCAGGGTATGTTTTCCTCGAAAATAGAATATCTTTTCGATCTCGATGCCACCTTCGAGCGATCCGCTCAGAATCGCCAGATTGTTGACTTCGAATTCCCGGTGAAAATCGCGGAAGACGAGTCTCTCCATCGCCGGGCAGAAGTTTTCCCGGTTGAGGTCCCTGCCGAAAATCAGCGTTATATGGGGTATCCAGTGCGCAATTCCGTACAGATCTTGAGCATCTCTTTCAGGACCGAAAAACCTTCTCCACAGCGCATCGTGAAAACGGGATAATTCGGGAATTCGGGCTATACCTATATAGACCACCGGGCTCTCTCCGGAAAAAACGCCCAGGTACTCTGTCCTGACGGTGAAGGGATCGACGCTTTCAATAGTCGCTTCGATTTTTTCGTAGAGCCCTTCGGTGGAATCCTCGACGACGCAGTATGTGAAGTGGGGATAGGGAGTTACCAGCACGGAGCGGAAATTGAAATCTCTCTCCAGCTCGTGCCATATCAGGTGAACCATTTCGCTTATTCGATCGGGCAAAAGAGTTACCAGCGCCTTCATAGGACTCTCCGACACCGGCCATCGGGCCTGAATTAAGCGTCACCTTGCAGTTTGTCTTTTTTCCATCGCCTCGCCGCTATCTCCGGGAGGAGAATCAGAGTGAATGTCATCCCCACCGCCAGTCCGCTCACCATCAATTTGGCAACATCCACGTACAGAAGCAGTGGGGTCAGTAAAAGAACGGAGAAGCCGGCGATTAGGCTCAATCCGTTGGTGAATATGGCAGCCGCCGTCTGATGATAGGCTCTCTCGGGATCTCCGAATCTTCGGAGCCATATGGTGAAGTGTATCGCGTAATCGATCACCAAACCCATGAGCATCCCGGAAATAAGGGCCGTTGAGATGCTCAGGCTTATTCTGAATAGGGCCATGAAGATGAAGTTGAAAAGAGTGGTCAGCGCGATAGGTATAGTGGCGATAAAAGTGGATTTTACGCTTTTGAAGATCGTGAAAAGCAAAAGGAGTATTAGTGCGAAAGAGACCACCAGGCTCTGTATCTGGTTGGACACCACCGACGAGTTAACGCTCTTCCATATCAATGTCGTACCGGCGAGGGTGAAATCGAATTTTTCGTTGAGAAGCGGGTACCTCGCGATCAGCTCTTTCACAGAGTCCTTAAGTTTCTCCGCGCTGAGGCTGTCGCTGGTCGGAGAAAAGAGGTTTATCCTCATGGCTCTTTGGCTTATCATAAGCGAGGTCGCGCTTCCTAGAACGCCGGTGTTGTCCAGAACCCTTATAAGTAAAGGCAGTGGGATGTTGGTCTGTCGGGAGATATCGACAGGGCTGAGTACTTTGGATATACCCTCCAGCGCTTCCAGTTCTTTCTGGAAATCGACCAGTTGACTTGCCTGCTCTCCGGTTATGGCCAGTTTCCCGCCGCCTTTGGGTGTGATCATAAGCGTGTAGTTGGTTAACCAGCCAAAGGCCTCTTTCATCTTCTCTGCGTTCTGGCGGATCTCAGAATTCTCTTTGAAGAAGGCATACTGGTCTATGCTCATGGGGATAGTCATTATCAGTACCGGGGAGGCCGCGCACATGACTACAACCACCCATAGCAAAGTCTTTCTGATCCTCGGCGGAATCTGCACCGGTGCCGACGTGAGAGAGACTTTGGCGCACCTTTGCGGCGATACCAGTCCGGGAAGTATGCTCAAGGTGAAAACGGCCGAGGAGAAGATACCTACGCAGACCAGCATCCCCATATCGCGGAACGCCCGCATATCCAGGAGGATGTATGAAGAGAAGCCGGCCATCGTTGTGAGGGCAGAAAAAAGTATCGGCACCCTCTCTTCGTGAATGGTCCGCCTTATAGGATTTTCTTGTGTGGCGCAGTTCTCCTGGAATCTCGATAGAAAGTGCATGCCGTAGGCGCTTCCGATTATCACAATGAAAGACGGTATCATCACGGTGAGGCTGTTGATCTGCGTGTTGATCAATCCCATTATACCGACCACCAGAACGGCGGCGCCGGCAGGGGGAACGAGCGTGAGGAGGGCAAGCGAGATCCTTCTGAATTTGACTATGTAAACTGTGAAGATCGCTAGAAAGATGAACGGTGGATAGACGAAGGTCAGGTCCATTATCGACCTGAAGGTCGTCGAATTGGCTACGCTCTCGCCTATCAATCTGTATTCTTTTATACCCAGTTCTTTCAAAGTAGCTTTCAGCGAGAGTATATTCGAACCGCTCTTGAATTCATTTCCGCTCGCAACGGTTATCAGAATGCCGTAATAGTCGCCGTCTGAAGATATGATCAGGTCTCTGTAGAAGGGATCATCTAGAATATCCATATCCAGAACCAGTTTTCCGTCTGACTGGGAGACATATTCCGTTCTGGGGATCTGCAACGTCAGGAGGTTTAGCTTTCCCAGCTTGACGGCATCGAACACGGAGGCTACGGCGTTTACCCAGTCGAGTCCGTCGATCTTTTGAGTGACCTCTTTCAACTTCTCGAGCGAGAGACCGGACGAGTTCAGCACCACCATCACCGTTCCCGTGTCTCCAAACTCCCGCGCGACACGGCTAAAAGCCATCAGCTCGGGATCATCCTCGCTGAGAAAGGATCCCGGAGACGGTTCGAAATAGAGACCATCTATACCAAGAAACAGGACTACCACGACTGCAGTCAGCGTGGCGAAGGAGACCAGCTTTATCATTCAACACCTCGCAAACTCTGGATATTATATCATCTGTGGTAGAGTTGAAAGGGGTTGTTTGAAAGATTCTCGTTTCTGTCTAGACCTCCCGGGATAGAACACAACTACGACCGGACGACGTAGAATATACAGAGGTCGGAGACTTTGATGTAGTTTGAGTGAATTTCAGAACGATGGAGGGAACGACTGTGATTATCTGCAGGAAATTAACCAAAACTTTTGATGTGACAACAGTTGTCGATAATCTTGATCTCCAGGTGAAAGCCGGAGAGATATACGGGTTTCTCGGTCCCAACGGGGCCGGAAAAACGACTACGATCAGGATGTTGACCGGAACTTTGAAACCGACCTCAGGAGAGGTGGAGATACTCGGCATGAACTTCGCAGCGAACGAACTCCAGATCAAGAGCAGGATAGGAGTCGTTCCCGACGAGCCCAGAATCTACTCGTACTTCACCGGAATGGAGTTTCTCGAATTCATAATGGATATTTTTCCAGCGAAAAAGGGAGAGGCCATGAAGAGAGTCGGCGAACTGTGCGAGGCTTTTGGAGTCGATTATCTTGGGAAGATGATTTCCGAGATGTCTCACGGCATGAAGCAGAAGATAATGGTTATTTCCGTCCTCATGAGAAGACCGGAAGTCATATTTCTCGATGAACCGACCGTCGGTCTCGACGCCAGGAGCGCTAAAATATTGAAAATGCTTCTGGAAAAATACAAAAACGAGGGCTCCACGATCTTCATGACCACGCATGTTCTCGAGATCGCCGAAAAAATGTGCGACAGAATCGGGATCATCAACAAGGGAAGGCTCATATCTCAGGGAACTATGGAAGAGATGCGCAAATCCATGGGCGCAGGCGAGAGAGAAAGCCTCGAAGACATCTTCCTTCAGCTAACCGGAGAGAACGAAGATATACAGGACATAGTGAACGCCTTATGAGGGGGTGAGTGGCTTGAACGATCTTAAACTTCTTTTCAAGTACAAGCTGTTCATCTTCCCGAACAAGAACGGAACCAGAGGCGGCTTTTCACCTCAACTCATGGTTTTTCTCATTTTCACATGCATGATCGGTATCTTTCTGTGGAACGTATTTGGCTCGATACGGGGTGTCGAAATCGATGGCACTCCGATCGCAACTGTTATGGCCGGCTTTTTTCTCACCGTTTCCGGTCTGTTCTTTATAATGTCTTTCTCCGCAACCACTTCGTATCTCTTCATAAGAAACAGCGAGATCGATATGCTGCTGGTTTTGCCCGTCAGGAGGACAAGCATAGCTATCTACCAGATAGCAATCTCCACGGTCTATCAGGGGTTGACGCTTTCAGTCTTTCTCGGGATCGCTCTTTCGTACCACCTGAGGGCCGATTCCAGACCAATCGTCGGAATCCTTGCGCTCCTGGCTCTGCTAATCGATACGGTCCTTCTAGCCTCGATCATTTCCGTCGCCTTCGGCAGATTCATGTCCAGAGCCGCGGCGAGGAAGCTGATGTTCGTGGTGCAGATAATCAGTGGATTCATGTTTTTTATAATAGTACAGCTCGTCCCAAGGAACCCCGACAATATACCGGTGTATCTCCAGAAACTGACTGGCGCCTGGGAGATACTGGCCAATCCCGTGAACCTCTTCACCTGGAGCGTCAGAGCATCGGGCGAACCACTCTTTCTTCTTCTCAGCGTTGTGATGATCCCGGTTTTCGGCGCCATCTTCTACAGGATAGCCGGCTCGCTCAAATTCGAGCCCTTGTCCTATTCCCGGAGTAGGGAAAGACGTGTCGTGTTCAGCGAGAAACGCGGCAGCGCGCTGATCCGTAGGGAATTAAAGATATACAGGCGTTACGAACAGCTCATCTACTATCTTTTTTATCCGGTGATCTTCGGTTTGATCTTCGGCTTGATATCGGAGGACCTCACGACTTCCATCTTCACGATGGTTCTCATCAGCACGATTTTCACCACGATCCAGTCGGCCTTTCTCATGGGACGGGAATATCCCTTCATCGAAACTACCAAGGCTCTCCCGCTTTCGCTGGAAAGGATAGTGTTCATCAAGACTATCCTGCCCGTTTTGCTCGGCATACTTCTTTTCACTGGAGTTCTTCTGACAAGCATTCTCGTGAAGCACACTACGTTTTTGTATCTTGCAGTTGTTCCGATCGTCTTCGTACTATACGTGACTTCCTCTTTACTCGGTATAAAGGGAGTTCTCGAGAGTCCTCCCGATCGTATGGATAACCCGAATGCCTTCATGCGAACTAAGTTTGTGTTACTTAACCAGATAATCTGTATGGGTCTGAGCTTTGGATCTATAATGCCGATAACAATGATCATGGGCGGTGCACCAGGCAGTCCTGGAATATGGATCGCGGTGCTGATATCGCTTTCTTCGACGGCCGTGGCGGCCGTGCTGTCGGTTTTCACACGCAGGAGAGTTCTGGCAAAGATGAAGAAAGTATGAAACCGGTTATTTGAGATCCCTATCCGAAATGGACAGGAGGTGCTATATGTGCAGAGCGGGAGTTATACTCTCGGGGTGCGGCGGGAAAGATGGAACCGATATAGCCGAGGCGGTGATGCTGTTTCTTGCACTCGATAGAGCCGGGGTCGAGACTATATGCATGTCTATAGACAAGGATCAGTTCGAAGTTGTAAACCATCTGGAAGGCAGTACACAGACGAGCGGGCAGAAGAGGAACATGCTCATCGAGTCGGCGCGGCTGGCCTGCGGAGGTATTGTCAACCTGGACGGCGTCGAAAACGTTGATTTCGATATACTGGTAATTCCAGGTGGTAAGGGAGTGTTGAAGAATCTATCGACCTTTATGAGCGAAGAACTGGAATTTCGCGTCAATAGCGTTGTTCAGAGGATAATAGTGAATACTCATCTATCTGGCAAACCTGTCGGGGCCATGTGCGGAGCGGTGGTTCTGCTGGCCAAATCGCTGGAGAACTTTGTTGAAAGTCTGAAGATAACCGCCACCGGTCAATCGGAGGAGGGCAGGATCGCGATAGAGAGGGCAGGATTTAGCCACCACGATTGCCAGGAAGGAGAAGTCCTTATAGACGACGAGAATTTGATAGTTACATCCCCCGCCCTGTCCCCAGATGTCGACCTCGAGGTTGTGAGATCGACGGCCGAATCGATGGTGAAGGCACTCCTGACTCTTATAACAGACAAAGCGCTTTAGTCTAACCCTTCATTCATTGACGCATGAGGCGGCTCCAGAGAAACTCTTCCAGACCAAACAGTATCAGGGCGACCAGAAAGGGGATCAGATAGAAAATCACTCTGTACAGTAAAAGAGCGGCGATCAGCACATCGGCCTCTATTAAAGGCGAAAGAATAACCAGGGTCATAGCTTCGAAGATGCCTAGTCCTCCGGGTACCTGGCTGGAAAGACCGGCGAACTGTGAAAGCAGAAAAACAGCCAGGATCGGTACATATTGGGCTGGAGGGAGGAGAAAGTAAAGGACCCCTGCCGACAGAAGCCAGTCCACCGTGGAAATCGCCGTCTGTGAGAATGTGAAAGCCTTGCCCGGTAGAGAGAATCTGAAGTTTCTGAATCTGAACGGCTTTTTTCTGATAATCACCATAAAAAGATAAAGACAGTAAATCGCCATCGCGATAGCTCCAAAGATCTGAAGCGAGCTGAAAGGCATCCGTATCACCGTCTGCATTCGCGGATACCAGAGAGTGAAGACAACTCCAGAGAGCGCGAAGAAACCTAGCCAGAAAGTCAGGTAATTCAATACGATTATTCCGAGGATCTTCCCGGAACCAACTTTCCACTTTCCGTACATTCTGAATCTTACGCTGGTGCCAGACAGAAAGGTAAAACCGATGTTCTTGCTGAAGGTATAAGCGATGAAGGAAACCAGAGCCGTCCTGCCGTAACCCTTTTTCACGCCCAGATGAAGCGAAGAGATCAAATCGTACAGTGTCAGGTTCGCATAAGCGAGGAATGTCAACATTACGGCCGTCAGAAACCTGGACAGGGGGATGGCGCCGACCTTGTCGGCTATGTCGCTTATGGTGTATCTACCCAGTTCTCTTATCAGAACCGCCACGGAAACCAAGAACAGGGCCACCCCAAGCAGGGGAAGCAGCTTTCTCAACTTAAGCAGTAGAGAGCTCAGTGCCATTCAAAGTATCTCTTTTGGTATCTTTACGCGAACAGTAACTAGCGGGTTGACGATCTGGCTAACCGTGAGATCGCACGTTACGCTGGCCAGCATGTACGCCACCGGCTGTGGAATCGATTTCCTGTCGGCTATGAAGCGGACGGCTCTTTCAACTGCTCCCCTGGTTGCATCGTCGAAGGTCTTTGCACTGTAAAGCATATAGAAAGCGTTATCGTTTTCAACCATCGGGCCGTCGATAGAACTTCTATCCAGCTTGACGCTTATCCTGACGGTCGCTCTTATCTCTATTCCCGTTCCACAGATCTCTCCGTTGCCCATCCTGGCGTGCACATCGCCGAGCGCGAGGTTGGCCCCTTCCACAAAGACCGGGAGAAAGACCTTCGATCCGGCGCATATATCGTTGGTATCGAGATTGCCTCCGTGAAAGCCGGGCGTTCCGCAAGATATCGATTCCTTTGCGGGCGCTGTCCCTATGACGCCTATCATAGGTTTAATCGCTAAGCGGGTACCTCTGAAAGAGGCGTGGTCGTCACGAATCGCCACCATCTCGGTGACGCACTCGCGAACGATCTCCCCAATTGGTCCCCAACCGGGGCAGGTTTCCACAACTCCCTTTTCATCGACTTCTATGCTCTCTATATTCACGATCAAAGTATCGCCGGGCAAGGCTCCCCTGACACCGATCGGTCCTGTTGCCGGATTTATGTGAGAGAAATCGAAGTCGCTGCCCACCGTCTGAAGTTCCGAGACAATTGCGTGACTGAAACAATCTTCGGTCTCGACGATTATCGTATCTCCCGGAGAGACTTCGATGGCCGGACCGTTAGCGGGAGACATCTCGTATATTGCCCTATCTCTTCCTATTTTATGGATCAACCTGTTCACCTCCAGATCGATATATACCCATATTATTCTATATTACAGCATCGGTTGGGATTTCCAAACTCACCCCTCAATTAAGGGTTTTCCAATACGATGACCGTAACATATGTTACCGACCTCTCTCGCCAGATGGATTAGTATTTATATTGACAAACATTGGAGGTGATGATCATGTACAGGAGCAGTATCAACGGCGGGAAGTTGATTCTTGACAAACCGGGGCTTAAGGGTAGAGTTATCTACAGCAAAGAGTCGGCACACGCCGCGGTCATAGATATAGAAAAAGATACCGAACTGCCCTCCCACAAAACACCCGTCGATGTGTTCATGCTTGTCCTGGAAGGCAAAGGCGTTATAACCATAGGGGAGGAAAGCTACGAAGTTTCGAGGAACGATGTCATAGACAGTCCGAAAATGATTCCACACGGTATAAAAAACACCGGGAGCGAAACTCTCAGAGTCCTGGTGGTTAAGGCTCCCAGACCGTAAACAATTGGATCGGCCTTGTTCGAGATAATCGAGGCCCGGGTTTTGCACAACCTTGAAAACGAGAGGAGAGGTCTCCCTCTCCTCTGCGAACCCTGACCCTTTATTCTAATCATGTCGTCTGTTGTGCTTTAAGTGGCATTTTTGTATTTCAAGTCATTATCACAAGATTTTGGTGCAATCTACGGCTCTAGTTAGTTAAATAGACGTCTCCTGGACTTCCTTCCACCTTCTGCAGGCGTGGTAGTGTCCATTCTCTCTCTCTTCCAGCTTAGGCTCTTCCTTCTCCCTGCATTCGTCAACCGCGTAAGGACACCTCGGATGGAACCTGCAGCCCTGCGGTATGTTCGCGGCAGAGGGGATCTCTCCCTTTATCGGCACTATCTTCGCCTTGTTAACCTTTCCGGCCACAGGCTCGCACACAGCAGCTATCAGCGCTCTCGTGTATGGATGCACCGGCCTGTCTATCACGTCGTCGGGCTCTCCCATCTCTATTATCTTTCCAAGGTACATCACCGCTATCCTGTCGGTGAAGTATCTCGCCGTCGACAGGTCGTGCGTTATGTACAGGTACGTCAGCCCCAGATCCCTCTGCACTTCCTTCATCATGTGCAGTATCTCGGCCCTCGTCGAGAGGTCTATCATCGAGACAGGCTCGTCCGCCACCAGCAACTGCGGGTTGAGCAGCAGTGTCCTCGCCGTCGCTGCCCTCTGCCTCTGTCCTCCAGAGAGCATGTGCGGGTATCTCACCAGGAACTCCTCGGGCGGGTTCAGCTTCACTTCCTTCAGAGCCTTCTCTATCATCTTCAGCCTTTCGTCCCTGTCCTGACCCAGTCTGTGTATGATGAGTGGCTCTTCCATCACGTCTCTTACCTTGAACCGCGGGTTCATCGAGGCGTACGGGTCCTGAAAGATCATCTGCACGTTTCTCCTGTACTTCTTCAGTTCTTCTTTCTCTATGTGCGTTACGTCTTTTCCGTCCAGGAGCATCACCCCTCCTGTCGGTTCGAGCAGTTTCATTATCAGCTTGCCAGTCGTCGTCTTTCCACAGCCGGACTCGCCCACCAGTCCGAATATCTCGCCCCTCTTTATCGAGAAGCTCACTCCATCTACCGCCTTCACATACCTGTGCTCTCCCCTGAAGAACTCTCCTATGTTTCTCCTGAGCGGAAACCATTTCTGGAGGTCTTTCACTTCTATTATCTTCTCGCTCATCTCTTCTCACACCTCCAGCAGGCAACCATGTGTTCCTCTTCTATCTCTATCAGGGGCGGTTCTTCCTGCGCGCACTTCTCCATCGCAACGGAACATCTCGGATGGAACCTGCAGCCGGACGGCGGCTCCAGAAGGTCTGGCGGAGCTCCGGGAATGAAGGAGAGCGTGCTCACCTTTTCGTGCAGTCTCGGTGTGGCCGCCAGAAGGTTCCTCGTGTAGGGGTGACAGGGTCCCTCTTCTCCGTATATCTGTCCGTTCCTGCCTATCTCGACTATCTTTCCTGCGTACATCACCGCTATCCTGTCCGAGACTTCGGCCTCGGTAGCCAGGTCGTGCGTTATGAAGATGAAGGAGAGGTCGAGCTTCTCCTTCAGGTCTTTCAGAAGGTTGATTATCTGCGCCTGCACTATCACGTCCAGCGCCGTCGTCGGTTCGTCGCAGATGATCACCCTCGGCTCCAGGAAGAGTGCGGTCGCTATCGCTATCCTCTGTTTCATTCCTCCGGACAGTTCGTGAGGGTATCTCTTCACCACTTCTCCGGATAGACCTACCAGGTTGAGGTACTTCTCTATCCTCTTCCTTGCTTGCTCTCTCTCCATCTGCCTGTGCTCCTGGAGAGTCTCCATCATCTGTTTGCCTATGGTGTAAACGGGCGTGAGCGTGTTCATCGCTCCCTGGAAGACCATGGATATCTTCTCCCAGCGAACGTTCTTCCTCATCTCGCTCTCGCTAAGCGGCGTTATGTCAAGTCCGTCTACCTCTATCTTTCCTCCGACTATCCTGCCAGGAGGCGTCGGCATCTTGAGAAGGGCGAAGCCCGTGGTGGTCTTTCCACATCCCGACTCGCCCACCAGTCCGAGCGTCTCTCCCTTCTTCAGACTGAAGCTTACATCGTCTACGGCCTTAACTACTCCCTTGCTCGTGTAGTAGTAAAGCTTCAGGTTATCCACTCTCAGTATTTTCTCCATTTTCTTTACCTCGTCTTCAGTTTCGGGTTCAGTATCTTGTCCATCGCGAACCCTACAAACGCAAAGGTCATTCCCA
>NZ_DAOSEH010000033.1:0-23260 GCF_035363035.1 Mesotoga sp.
AGTGTGTCAAAGACTTGAAGATGGCCATATTCTGAATAGAGGAGTTTTTTGCTTGAATGCAGCGATAAGATCGAGAATAATAGATAACGTCTCGTCGGAAGGTTTCTACTCTTTCTACGGGAAGCGGAAAGACAGTTTGGAGAGATATGCAAAGTTTCTAAAAAAGAATCCCCTGGAAAGAACTGTTCTCGGAAAGTTGAAGAGGATTATCCCTGAACTCTCCGGTCTCTCCTTCGAAGAGCTGGAGTTCACCATAGACATCCTGCGAGAGAGGGATCGCTCGCCTCTGGAAAGAGTAGAGTATGTGAGCGGACTTATGAACCTGCCGGCGCGACCGGTCGGACACCTCCTTTTCATAGTAGATCCGAGGAACAACCCGCCGGTCAACGGCCTTTTGAAGGGTGAAGTGGAGAGTCTTGAGGATTACGCCAGATGGATCGAAGAAACGGGTTCGCTCCAGGAGATGGGCGTGATGAATTACATCATGCTGGAGTCGGCCCTCTGCTTCAAGAAAGAAACCAGCGAAGAACTCGATATCGACGTGCGGATAAAGGCGACGGATTTCACCAATCTCAAAGAACTCAGAACGCTGAGAGAAGAAGTACAGTCTCTCGACAGGGAGCTTTTGAAGAGGCTGACGCGTGAGCTTAAGTCCGTTCACCCTTACGTCAGGTCGGTTCTCTTTTCTCGCTCTCACAGACAGGTAGTGATAGACGGAAGCAATATAGTCTATTCCAGGCAGGACGCTCCCGATCTGGCCCGGCTGGACGACCTCTTCGTGAACATGGCGAAATCGCGGGTCGCACTCTTTCCCTTTCGCGTGGTCTTCGATGGGAACATTGCTTACACCATAGGCGGTTTCCAGCAGGAAAGGCTCGCCAGATGGCTTTCGCTGCCGCAGGTTGAGACTTACTCGCCGGCCGACGAGAAGATCATACGTCTCGCCAGACAGCACGACGCCGTGGTGATAACCTACGACAGGTACCTTGAACACGGCGCCGGAGATCTGATATTAGTCAGACCGGAGGAGATAGATGAAAACCTCGGACTTTGATTACTACCTCCCCGAAGAGCTGATAGCGCAAAAACCTGCGGTACCCCGCGACAGCTCAAGGCTGCTGGTTATCGACAGAGCCCGTGAATCGTTCGATCACAGATCGTTCAGGGAGATAATCGAGTATCTCAACCCCGGCGATACGCTCGTGATGAACGACAGCAGGGTTATTCCGGCCAGGTTGATCGGCCGCAAGGATACCGGAGCCTCCGCCGAGGCAGTCCTCATCGAAAAAATCGACCGGGGATTGTGGAAGGCCATAGTCAGGCCGGGAAACAAAGTGAAGAAGGGCAGCAGGTTGATCTTCGGCAGTCTGGACTGCGAAGTTGTAGAGCACTGTGACGATTCCAGCAGGCTGCTGGATTTCAAGGGTGCCAGGGACGACGAGATAAAACTCGTCGGCAGGCTGGCCATACCCCCGTACATTCACACCTATCCGGAGGACCCGGAATCCTATCAGACGGTTTATTCGAAGAGAGAGGGGTCGATAGCCTCTCCGACCGCCGGACTCCACTTCACGTCCGAACTGCTCGAGATTATAAGCGAGAAGGGTGTGGGAATAGAGTACGTAACGCTACACGTCGGAATCGGGACCTTCAGACCGGTGAAAAGCGAGAGGATCGAAGAACATCAAATGCACGAAGAGTATTACACACTATCGTCCGAAACCGTCGAGGCCGTGAACCGTACAAGAGAAAGGAACGGGAGAGTGGTGGCCGTCGGAACTACCACGGTCAGGACGCTCGAAAGCGTCGTATCCAGGCACGGAAGACTGGTGGAAGACAGCGGTTCGACGGACATCTTTATCTATCCTCCCTACAAGTTCGGCGTGATAGACTCGCTAATAACGAACTTCCATCTGCCGAAATCGACACTACTTATGCTCGTGTCGGCCTTTGCCGGAAGGGAACTGATCATGGAAGCCTACAGGGAGGCCGTCGAAAAACGTTACAGATTCTTCTCCTTCGGAGATGCCTGCCTGATTCTGTGATAGAGCTTATCTGAAGCTTATAAAAGTGTTCCGTCAAATCACCTGGCTGCCAGATAAGCTTCTCAGTCTCAACATCTGTATGGTAAGAAAGGGCGGAAGGTTGTCACACTTTTTTTGCCCGTGAGATATCTAATTCCAAATTAAAGCAACAGAAAACGTCTACAAATCGTATATTGAACAAGTCCATTGCGTGATTCGCAAAACTCCACGGTATGGAAATAAACTATGCGGTGAGTAATATCGACTTTTCCTACATGCTCAAAAGGCTAGGAGGCACCATCCGCTGACTACTCCTCATCCAGCAGCGGCGATACGAAATGTATCCAGAGCATTTTTATCAGTATCGCGAAGGGGACGGCGATTATGGCCCCGAACAGTCCGAAGAGCTGTCCTGCGACGACTATCATCAGTATTATCATGACCGGATTTATCCTGTTGTAGCCCTTCATGAATACCAGGAAGAGTATGAAGGCCGCCGCGTGAACGATCGTCAAGACGATGAGAAGTATCAAGACCAGCACGATGTTCTGTGTTGAAACCGCCAGTAGTAAGAGCGGTATGAACTCCAGGGGTACCCCCACGATCGGTATGAGGTTGGTGAAAGCGGCCCACAAACCCATCAACAGACTGTATTTCAGTCCCATCGCCTTGATTGCTATTCCCACCACGATGCCCACTATGATCGCAACCAGAACGATGGAGATGACGTACCTTTCCAGGTTTTTGTAAGTATCGGAGAGAAATTCAGTCGCTATCTTCCTGACTTTCTTCGGGTAGAGTTTGGGTACTATCTCCTTTATCGAGAGAAAGTAGTAACTTAGATAGATCGCCCCCACTATGGTGAAGAAAATCACCAGCCCCGTACTTGTGATGAAACTGGGAACCTTTTCCAGAAGGCTTGGCAGAAACTCTCTTAGGATGTTCTGTACCTGAATCAAGAAGTTTCTGACGCTTTCATACGTGGCCGCCTGCCTGGCCGGATCGAGGTTCTTAGGCATGAAATAGGCTACCACTTCGCGCCACAGTTCCTGCGACTGAACCTGCATCGCATTCGCCAGAAGCTCCTGCGATAACATTGCCGCATTCGACGGAGAGAGATATCTGGAAGTCACATCGTTCAACTCTTCGTAGCTAGCCTCTCTGGTCTGGTCGCTGCTCATGATTACTATGTAGTTTCCCTTTTCCCTGAGACTCTCTTCTATGCTCTTCAACTCTTTCTCGAAGGGGGTCTCCATCGTGGGAACTGTCTTCATTATCTCGGCGTAGTAGCTCTTTAGATCCTTTGAAAGGAACTCAAGAGAGCCCTTCTCTTCCTGTGTCAAACCGGTCGCGAAATTTTCGTCCGAGAGGAGCCTGTCTATGTTGGTGTTCACTTCGAAGGAGGTTATCTTGGTCTCTTCGACCGACGGGAAGAAATCGACGACGATGTTGTAGAACTTCGACGCTTCCTTTGCCAGCGGGGTCGTCAAGAAGACAATAAGCGTTATAAGCCCTACGAAGATTATCACCAGCCCGAAACCGAGGGAGAGTGACCGCTTTATTTTGAAGTATTTCTGAGCGAGTCTGGTCCAGGGTTCGAGAAAGAGAACCACCGTGAAAGTCGAGAAGACTATGACGGCCGTTCTGAGTGAAATAGAGAAGACTACAAGACCGATGATCAAGTATATCAAAGTGAAAACGGCTGCGATGAAGCGCGGTTGTTTTATGATGTTTCGAAGCACGTCAAGCCCCCTTCAAAGGAAGACGGAAAAGTCTCTCGATCTCTTCCCGGTTGTCCGTAATTCCCATTACGATCATGAGTTTTATCCTGGCCTTCATGGAAGATAGTTCCTGCGCGAATATAGCTCCGATATCGGCGAGGCTTTTTCCACCACCGATGTAACCGTAAACTCCAAGAACACGACCTTTGAAACACCTCGAGGTTATAATTACCGGCATACCCCTTTCCTCTATCAGATATTTTACTACGTGATAGACCTCAACCGGCACGTTACCCCTTCCAAAACTTTCTAGGACGACGCCTTTATATCCCAGTTCTGGCAGAGATTTCAATATCGAGCCATCGTCTCCGGTGAAGGTTTTGACCAGAGCCACTCTGTTTTCTATCCTTTCCACATTGAAAGTGGCCCTCAGAAGAGGTTTCCTGAAAAAGATGACCGTGTCCTCATCCACTATCCCCAGCGGTCCGTGACCGGGTGAGTCGAAAGTGGCCACATTGCTGGTATAGGTCTTGGTGACTTCGCGCGCGGCATGAATCTCTTCGTTGAGACAGACGGTCGTTCCCATACCTATAGCAAGAGAGTTGAGAACGACCCTCACCGAAGCCAGAACGTTTCTGGGACCGTCCGTTCCCATCTCGTCTATATTTCTCATCGCCGCGGTGCAGACGACCGGTTTCTCGCTATTCACGGTGAGATCCAAAAAATACGCTGTCTCCTCGAGAGTGTCCGTTCCATGGGTTATCACGACGCCCGCTACATCGTCTCTGCTCAGGGTTTTAAAAACGAGTCTCGAGAGCTTCCACATAGTATCGGGGTTTATGTAAGGACTGGGGACGTTTGAAAACTCTATATGTTCAACATCGGCCAGTTCGTCAAGACCTTTTATGTTCGCCACATGCTTGTTGATCCCTTGCGCCGGTATCGATGCGCCTGAAACCGGGTCGGTGATCATGGCGATCGTTCCGCCCGTAGTTATGATTACCACTTTACCTTTCAAATTTCCTTACCCCCCAGTTTAAGTCCGAGTTTCGACATCGTCTTGATTGTATCACTTCCGACTATCTCCGCAAGTTCCCCTGTAACCGAAGGCCTCTTGAAAACGATCGTTCTGGCCCGATCTCTGCCGATGCCCGGTATGTATCTCAGCTCCCTCTCACCAAGCGAGTCGATATCCGTTCCCAGTGGAAGACCGGTGATCGATCTCATTCCGTGATCGGTGACGGCAATATCCGTCTTCCCCTTAAAAGAGACGGGCGATCCCACCAGAATCGGATAGGTGCCGAGCGGTCTGCCGAAGAAGATCTGGCCTTCGTTGAAAGCGGGGATCACTCCTCAGGCAGAAGCTTTGGAATTCCGTCCACCCTTTGGCCGCCTATTTCGTTCACCGGCTCTATGGCTCTGCGTATATCTTCCACACTGCCACCGAGGTTGTTCAGTTCCCGTACCCGTGTGTCGAAGCTTTCCACGCCGAAGGAGATCGTATCACCACAGGTGTCGTACCTGACTATGCTCTCGAGAGCCTTTCTTGTCTCCCTTTCATGACGGGCGATGAAGATCGGATTACCGTTGTCTATATGCAATACGTCAGGATCGAGTACCTCTCTGACTGAAATCCTGGTTGAAAGCCGTTGTACCACCTCTGAGCGTGTATCCTGCCGAAACTATGGAGCCGGTCACTATTCTCACCGGTCCGTCGCAAAGGTTGAGAAGGCGTGAGATCTCCGTGCTGGAAATCGGAGTGCCCCCCAGATACCTTCCAGGTGTGGTTATACCTCCGTGGATGACCAGATAATCGTAGTCTAGGCATCTGTTCCACTGATCTCTCTCCCTCACCAAGTCTATTGTAAGATAGTCAACATCGAACCCTTTCAGCAAAAAGGCGCCGGCAACGACTTTTATCCTTGGCGAAATGTAAGGCGGCACACCGAAGGCGGCCGGTTCATCTATATAACCATCAACGATCAAGGCTTTCATAGAGGTTCCTCCGTGATGCGTGCATTTCTATTACAGTGTATAATAAAAACAGTAAATATTGGGAGGGAAAGTGTTGCCGTTCGAAAGACATTGTTCATTCTGTGGAAGACCGTCCTCGCAGGTCAAGAAACTCATATCGGGAACGGAAGGTTATATCTGCAACGAATGTGTCGATCTATTCCACGACATAATACAGCAGGATCAAAAAGCCAAAAAAGGACCGGGGAAAAAGCTACCGACTCCGGCCGATATCAAGATGGAACTGGACAAATATGTTATCGGTCAGGAAAAGGCCAAGAAGATAATCTCCGTTTCGGTGTACAACCATTACAAGAGAGTCTTCAACGATGTTGAGGACGTTGAGATAGAGAAATCGAACATCATGATGGTTGGACCCACCGGATCGGGAAAGACTTTGATTGCCCGAATCCTGGCCCGGATACTCGACGTTCCATTTGCGATAGCCGACGCCACGCCGCTGACCGAAGCCGGTTATGTGGGAGAGGACGTCGAAAACATAGTTTTGAGACTCCTCCAGTCTTCGAACTTCGACGTCGAAAAGGCCCAGCTGGGAATAATATACATAGACGAAATAGACAAGATCGCCAGGAAGTCTCCCAATCCATCTATCACCAGAGATGTATCGGGCGAAGGCGTTCAGCAGGCTTTACTCAAGATAGTCGAAGGCACGGTGGCCAACGTTCCGCCGCAGGGAGGAAGGAAACATCCCTATCAGGAGTTCATAAAAGTCGACACCAGCAACATCCTGTTCATTGTGGGAGGTGCCTTCGACGGGCTGGACAGCATAATAAAGCAGCGTGTTCTCGACTCGTCGATGGGCTTCGGCGCCGAGGTGAGGAGCAAGAACCAATTGAGGCTCGGCCAGATACTTCAGGAAGCCGTTCCCGACGATCTGATACAGTACGGCCTTATCCCCGAGTTCGTGGGCCGTTTCCCGGTTCTGGCGACCCTGAACGACCTGGACGCGGAAGACTTGAAAAGGATCATGAGCGAGCCACGAAACGCCATACTCAAGCAGTACCAGAAACTTCTCGGACTTGACGGAGTGGAACTTGAGTTCACCGATGCGGCCATGACGGCCATCGCCAGCAAAGCCATGAAGAGGGGAACTGGCGCGCGCGCCCTCAAGAGCGTCATCGAGCAGGTGATGCTGGATATAATGTACGACATCCCCGCCATGACCAACGTCGAAAAGGTGGTCATAAACGAGGACGTCATAATCAAAAACGCCTCTCCAAAGATAATCTCGAGAGAATCGGCCTGATGAAAATCCTTGCCATAGAGAGTTCCTGTGATGAAACGGCCGTGGCCATCGTTGAAGATGGCCGCGTTCTTTCATCGCTGGTATCTTCGCAGATAGACGTCCACAAAAAATACGGTGGCGTCGTGCCGGAGATAGCTTCCAGAAAGCATCTGGAGATAGTCGATCGTCTGGTCCTCCAGGCCGTGGAAGAGACAGGCCTGACTCTTGAAGAAATAGACGTTTTCGCCGCAACGATGGGACCGGGTCTTGTCGGATCGCTGCTGATAGGCCTTTCGGTGGCCAAGGGACTGGCCATCTCGTTGAACAGGCCATTCATAGGCGTGAACCACCTTTACGGTCACGTTTACGCCAACCTCATCTCGTGTCCCGATCTCAGGCCGCCCTTCATGGTGCTCCTGGTTTCCGGAGGGCATACCGAGATACTGCTCATGGAGGAATGGAACACAGTTGAAATGGTCGGAAGGACGCGTGACGATGCCGCCGGGGAGGCCTTCGATAAGATAGCCAGACTGCTGGGTCTTGGATATCCGGGTGGACCCGAGATAGAGAAAGCCGCCAGAGGCGGCTCACCCGTTTACAGCTTTCCCCGTCCCTTGCAGGAGAAGGGAAACTACGATTTTTCCTTCAGCGGTCTTAAAACGTCTGTTCTCTACTTCCTCCAGAGGAATCCCGGAGTTTCGGTCGAAGATGTAGCCGCTTCGGCGCAGGAAGCCATAGTCGATTCGCTGGTGACTAAAACCTTCGACGCCGCGCAGAGCCTGGCCGTGAATAAGATCGCCTTGGCCGGTGGGGTGGCCTCCAACTCTCTTCTCAGAGAGAGAGCCATTGATATGGCTTCTAAATGTGGAATACGGGTCTTCTTTCCTCCGATCGGCATGTGCACTGACAACGCGGCGATGATAGCTGTCGCGGCCTACGAAAAAGCGAAGAGGGGACTTTACTCTCCCCTCTCCACCAATGCTGTTCCATATCTGTCTCTAGATGTCTTCTGATCAGTCTTTTTTCGAAGGAACCGTTGAAGTGCTGCTCGAACTCGATGTTTTCTTGGAATCGGTCGAATAATATCCGCCGCCCTTGAAGACTATTCCCACACTGCTCAGCAGTTTCTTGAGGTGTCCCCCGCACGATGGACAGACCTTTAACGGCTCGTCGGACATTTTCTGGAAGGCTTCCGTTGTCTTACCACAATCCTCGCATTCATACCTGTAAAACGGCATGGCTGGTCCCTCCTTGTGTCTCAAATTACTTCTTTATGTATTAATATTCTATTCCTCGTCGGCCGTATTTGGAATAACACAGATAAACTCGAGGTTACCTTTTCCGCTATTCTTGAACTGGTGAACCGCATTGGCGGGAACGAAAACATAGCTGCACGCCTGTGCCGGTTGTTCTCCTTCCTGTGTGACAACCGTCGCATTCCCCGATACGATATAAACCTCGTGTTCCCACGGATGACTGTGGAGAGGACTGTAGCCGCCCTCTTCGACAGTGAAGAGCCTCATCACGAAATTCTTCGCCCCTTTTGACTTGCCTATGAGCACTCTCTTCTGCACTTTTTTGACCTTTTCGTTGTCTATGAGCTGGGGTTTTACCTCATGCGCTTTGCCTACTTGGATGCTGTCCGGCATCTCCGTATCCCCTCCTTCTGACCGGGTCGCTTTTTCTACGATCGTCTCTGTATTTTCGTTCACTGTATTCGACAACTACTTTTCTGTAAGGTTCAAAACCGACTGAATAACTCTTCAAATCATGGTACTGGGATATTACTTCGTGAACCAGTCTCCTCTCGAAAGAGAACATGGGTTCCATAACTATCTTGCCCTTCTTCGACAGGGCCGACTTGGCCGTTCTGTGGGCTATCTCTTCGACGAGTTTCTTTCTCTCGTAACGGTAATCGCCCACATCGACGGTGACGTTGACCTTTATCTGTGCCATTCTATTGGCGTAGATATTTAGAATATGCTGCAGGGCGGCCACGGTCTTCCCGTGCTTGCCAATCAGCCTGGAGATCTTCTCGCCCTCTATTTTTACCCTGTAGGTTCTTCCAACCAGCTTGACTTCCGAGAGTACTTCTTCGTCGAAGTTGCCGAGAATACCCTTCAAATACTCGTACAGTTTCCTTTCCGAATGACTATCGTGAAGAGAGACTTCAATTACTGACTCTTTCGTGCCGAAGATTCCGAGGAAGCCTTTGGAACCCTTTTCGATTATCTTTATATCCAGTTCGTCTTCGTAAGCGTCCAGTTCCCTGCGGGCCAGTCGGATCGCTTCCTCGACAGAATCGGCCTTGAATTGGTACGATTTCACATTAACACCTCCATGAGAGCAACTGAATACTATTTCGCCGGTTTTTCAGGCAGTCCCAGCATCTGCCTCAACGTGAGACCCTTTATTCCATGTCGCTTGTAAACCACCCAGCTTATGAGAAGCTGAAGAACACTCTGGGTAGTCCAGTAGAGAAGCAGACCAGATGGAAAGGTCGCGAAGAGGATCGGAAAGATGAGCTGCATAATCACGCCCGATCTGGCCGAACGTGCATCCTGTGCAGTGAGGAGCGAACTGAATACGCCGACCACGATGGTAATGATTATGAATGGGATGTTCTGGATGAAATCACCGACGGAAAGATCGCTCCATATAAGGAAGCCTGGCGTGTAAGCCATAACTTCGCTGAAATAGCGTATCGCGTTGTATAGAATTATCAGAATCGGCAATTGAATTAAGATCGGGAAACAACCGGAAGCTGGATTGTAACCTTTTTCCTTGTAGAGGGCCATCATGGCTTCCTGTTGTCTCCTGGGATCTTTGTATCTATTTTTTATCTTCTCGATCTCCGGCTGAAGCATTCTCATCATCAGCATGGACTTCGTCTGTATGTGGTAAAGCGGATAGAGTATAAACCTGGTGGCTATCGTGAAAAGTATCAGTGCCCATCCGAAGTTACCCGACCACTGGTAAAGCCAGAAGAGAAAATAAACTATACCGTGATAGATCCAGGAAAAGAAATTGACTGCACCAAAACCTTCGAGGTCTTTGACGAGAGCACCGTAATAATCGGGGAGAGCCTCTTTGACGTGAATCAGCCTCATAGGACCGGCGAAAACCTCTAGAACGCCTTTGCCTCCATCGCTGACATATCGCTGGAATTTGAAAGAGCCCTGTTGCGAGGCAATGGCGAAGAGAGTCTTCTGACCGCTGAATTTGTCGTAGGTCAGATAGTAACTCGAATTGGGACCTAGCGTCTGGTTATTGTAAGATATGAAGGGTAAAGCGACCTCGACGGTTTGGTTGAAATCTACTACGACGTTGAAATCGTAATACGGGCTGTTGAGTATGATGAAGCTTTTCCGACCCTGTTGGTAGAAGAAATCCACTATTACGTTGCCTTCTGCGTCAGTTGTGCGCGAGAATGACTGGGGTAGAAGTTCGTTGCCCTGCTGATCGAAGATATTGAAGCCATCTTTTCCCAGGCTTTCATTGTATGCGTAGAACTCGACCCCTTTATTGTCCGCGAAGCTGGTTACACCCGTGAGAAGCCCCTTTTCGATGTCTATGACTATTCTCAGCGTCTTTCCAGACACGATTAGGGTGTTGGTTCCCTCTTGAGTAATCAGGTCTGCGCCCATGAGCGAAAGTGTGAAAATTGAGAGAAGTAGGACAAACATTGTCAATGTTTTTCTCATCTTTCGTGCCTCCTAATTAATGTAAAATGGTCTGGAACTTCATCGATCCCGCCGGGATTGAAGGGGTTACAACGCATAATTCTCCATGTGCCGAGAATCAGGCCCTTGAAAGCGCCGAATCTCTCGACAGCCTCGTAAGTATACGAAGAACACGTGGGATAGAACCTGCATCGGGGGCGGGTCCTTGGAGAGATCTTTTTACGGTAGAAATCTATCAGGAAAAGTACAATCTTTTTCATCGGGCATTTCTCCAATTTTGTTAGCGATTCTTCTCAAAACCCTTTGAATCTCAAAAAACGAAACTTCTCTTCGTCTAAACAGGTCTGATAAATCCTTTCTTGCAATGAAGAGTATATCATAACCCTCGGGGAAGTCTTCTTTTCCCGTCCGGTAAACCTCCTTAACGAGTCGTCTGAGCCTATTTCTCAAAGTCGCCTTGCCGAACTTGCGCTTAACCGATACGCCGATACGAGAAAAAGGCAGACTATTCTGAACAAATAAGGCAACAAAAAAAGGGTCAACTATCGATTTTCCCTTTTTGAAAACCCTGTCAAAGTCTGCCTTCCTTCTTATAATCTCTGTTTTTTTCAGGGACTGATCCTCTGATTTCACACAGCGAGTCTCTTTCTTCCCTTTCTTCTTCTGCTGGCGAGAACCTTTCTACCGCCAACCGTACGGGATCTCACAAGAAAACCATGAGTCCTGTTCCTCTTGACCTTCGATGGCTGATATGTCCTTTTCATAATAACATTACCTCCAGAATAAACATCACAGTGAAGATTATACGGAGTGGCAACCGTACTGTCAAGGCAGAAAAGATAACAATTGCTTTCCGGCGGAGAGAACCCCATCCTCACCTATCTACTTAATCTTGCTCCAAATGAACAGGAAAAAGATGAAGAGAAAAATCGAGCTGCATATTAACAGACAAGGTCTTCGTAACATCTCTTTGGGCCTCTCGTTTCAAAATTCGATTTTTTTGCTGGTAAAATTGAGAGCAATTGAGCAAACAATTCTCTAATAAAGTGAGGTAAATTCCTTTGGAGAGAAATATCGTCGCCTTTCAGGGGGAACATGGGGCTTATTCAGAGCAGGCCATAAGAAAGCTTTTAGGAGAAACGCCTGTTACACTACCGTGCAGATCGTTCCAGGAGATGCTGGATTTTGTGAATGAAGGAGAGGCAGACTATGCTATTCTACCGGTGGAAAACTCCCTGGCCGGTACAGTAATTCCTGCTTACGATGCCCTTATAGAGAGCGATCTCCTTGTCCAGGCTGAAGTCATTCTTCGAATTGAGCACTTCCTCATGGCTCCAAAGGGGAGGTCAATCGAGGAGATAAAATATGTTATTTCTCATCATCAGGCTCTGGCACAGTGTTCAGAACATATAAAAGAAAAGGGATTTGAGCCGAAGGAATACTATGACACGGCAGGTGCAGCAAGAGATCTGGCAACTTCGGAGGTGCCATTCACGGCAGCAATAGCAAGTGAACTTGCAGCGAAAACCTACGGGCTGGATATTTTGAGTAGAAATTTCGAAGACATGGAAACCAATTCGACGAGGTTCTTCTTAATGGGAAGAGAAGCTGTGAAATGCACTGAGGGATGCAAAACATCAATAATGTTCACTACGGAACATCTACCAGGCGCCTTGTTCAGGGTTCTTGGAGAGTTGTCGAATCGCAATCTGAATCTTACAAAGATAGAATCAAGGCCTTTCAAAAGGGAGATGTGGCACTATCTCTTCTTCGTTGACTTCGAAGGAACTATTGCTGCAAGGAAAGTAGAAGAGGCTATCGAATCAATCAGAAACCGTTGCAGTTACTTCAAATTTCTGGGTTCTTATCGATCTGACAGTTCCGAAACATGAATCGGCTCAACTAGTTTCGGATTTATGGAATGCACAAAATAACCGCTGTAAATGATGTCGATTGGTACAGTTACAGTTCTCATTCGTCGTCTTACCCGGAGTCTTCCTTCATTCTTCTTGTGGACTGATCAATAAAACGACCTGCGCCTCTTGACACACAGGATAGTATAATATCAGTGATCTCCGTCGGGTGGTTTAGCCTATTTTCGAAAATGGGGGAATGTGATGTTACTTTCGCTGGCGGGAAGGAATTTCTTCACTTTCAGAGAGTTCTATGTCGAGTTCTCTAGGGGAATGAATGCCATCACTGGAGAATCCGGTGCCGGGAAGACCATCTTCCTGAAGGCGCTGTGGACTGCCATTGGTTTCCCTCCGCCCTGGTCCGGTGAAGAGTCTGGAAACATAGAGGCCAATTTCTCCGTGGAGGACTCGATTCTAAAGAGGATCGGAGAGCTTGGAATAGAGATTGGAGACGGCAATCAACTGTTGGTGAGCGTCAATTTCACCGGTCAGAGAACTATATACAGATTGAACGGCAGAATGGTGCCCAGGCAGATGATCCAGATTCTTTTCAAAGACCTTATAGAGATCCATTCGCAGCACAGCAGCGTAGCCCTGCTGGATTCGAACAGACACTATCAGATACTCGATCACGCCCTCCAGGGCGAGAAGTCTCTGGAGGAGTACAGGGAGTTTTACGACAGGTATTCCAGTATAAAGAGAGAGCTGGATTCGCTCGTGATGGATCCTTCTCAGATCGAAAGAGAGAAGGACTTCCTTGTTTTCGAAATAAACGAGATAGAGCAGGCTGAACTGAAACCTGACGAGGACGGCCTGCTCGAGACAAGGTACAGGAAATACAAAAACGGGAAGTTCCTGGTTCAAACCTTCCGGGAGCTCATGGATCGTCTGAAGGATGGCGACGAGTCTGTTTACAATTCGCTGAACGATATCCTGTCGCTGGTCACGAAGGTCGAGAGCTTCGGATACTCCCGGTGGCTGTCACATGTTCAGCTGGCACTGGAGGAACTGGAGGGACTCTACAATCTCGTTGGAGAAGAAAGCGACGGTCTCGAGATGGACGAGGAAGAGTTCAGAGCAATCGAAGCGCGCATCTCCCTGATTCAGGGGCTAAAAAGGAAGTACGGCCGGACGGTGAGCGATATACTCCAAAGCTGCGAAGAGTTCAAAAGCAAACTCAAGTCGCTCCAGGAGCTTCAAAAGCTTGAAGAGAAATTACGAAAAGAGGAGTCGATCTACCTTCAGAAGCTGAGGGAGGTCGGAAGAGTTCTGGATGGCGTAAGAGAGAAAAGGGCGATCGAGATGGCCCGGGACATCCGCGTTCATCTAGAGGACTTGAAAATGAAGGGCGCCGAACTCGAGTTTCGACTGTTCCAGGAGGAGGAGCCTAAATACTACGGTACCTCCAGGGTCTCTATCATGGTCAAGACGAACCCCGGTATGGAGTTCATGGAGATCGGCAGGGTGGCCTCCGGGGGTGAGCTTTCCAGGTGTCTGCTGGCGCTCGAATCGACACTTAAAGATCAGCTTGACATAAGAACCATCGTCTTCGACGAAGTCGATTCCGGAGTGGGGCAGCGTCTGGGCCAGGTGGTGGCCGAGAAGCTGCTGGAGATCTCTTCGAAAGTGCAATCGATAGTAATCACACACCTTCCCCAGATAGCTTCGAGAGCAGAAAGGCACTTCGCCGTAAGGAAAGAACAATCTGAACTTGATACAATATCTACAATAGAGGAACTCTCCGGAGAAAAAAGGGAGAGAGAGCTCGTTGAAATGAGTGGCTTGAGAGGTGAAGAGTGGAAAGGCAGGAACTGATAGATAGAATAGTTGAGGAAAAGGGAGAAGAAGCCGTACCGCTTCTCCTGGATCTTATGGTGAGCGAAGACGATGAAACAGCGCAGATCTGTTTCGAGGCACTCCTCCAGCTGGGTGGGAGGACTTCTCCGGAATTGTTGAAGAGACTGAGAGAGGGTGGCGAGGATATCTCTATCCTCTATCTGGCCGATCTGGCAGGGGAACTGGGAGACAAAAAGGCCGTGCCTTACCTTTACGATCTACTGAGACGCTTCGATGACGAGCGATCGCAGGCGGTAATATACGAAGCTCTCGCCCGGCTGGGCGAAGGTTCGAAGGTGGCCGGTATCCTTTCGCTGCTTTTGCAGGAGAGCGACGATGAAAGTTCCAGAGACCAGCTGATCATGGCTATCAGCCTGACCGCTTCTCCGGAAGGGGTGAAAACGCTGGCCCGGATGTATTACGACACAAAATTCGACAAATCCACCAGGGCCTTCGTGCTCGAAGGTCTCCATATGTTGCTCTCTTCAAACGCCAAATTGAAAGATGTTCTCCTAGAACTCGACAACGGAAGGGAAATAATGGAAAGGCTCTATATATGGCAAAAAGAGATCTGAGAAAATACTTCGGCGATCTGTACATGCAAGGTGCCGATATCAGGTTAGAAGAGCCTATGAGCTGGCACACCACCATGAGGATAGGGGGAAGAGTCCCGTTTTTCGTGAGTCCCTATTCCGTCGATTCCATGATAAAGATCCTGAAACTGGTGGAAAGCGAGAAGATACCACACAGGCTCATAGGTGGAGGTTCGAACGTTGTCTGTCCGGAACATTACGGGGGAATAGTTCTATCTACCGCTCACCTAAATGCCGTCAGGATCGACGGCACCTCCGTCACGGCACAGGCCGGTGTACCGGTAAACACTCTCATCTGGCTCTGCCTTTCGGAAGGCCTTACCGGTCTGGAGTTTCTGACTGGTCTTCCCGGTACAGTGGGTGGCGCCGTTTACATGAACGCCGGAGCTTTCGGTGGTGAGATAGGTTCTCTGGTGAAATCTGTTGAGTACATAGATGAAAACTACGATTTACATTCGATAGAGGGTTCTTTATGCCGATTCGGATACAGGCACAGTCTCTTCAAAGAACGGGGCTACAAAATAATGAACGTCGAATTCTCGCTTGTTAGCGGTCGAAGAGAAGCTATAGAGAGCAAGATGAGCGAGATATTGAGGAAGCGTCTCGAAAAACAGCCCCTGGATTTTCCGAGCGCTGGGAGCGTTTTCGTAAGACCCTATCAGGACTTCTTCGTGGGTTCGACCATCGAGAAGCTGGGCTTGAAAACGCTTTCGGTCGGCGATGCGCAGGTTTCTAGCAAGCACGCCGGCTTCATAGTCAACAGGGGAAAGGCGAGTTACACCGATGTCGTACTACTAATTGAAAAGCTAAAGGAATCTGTGCTCGAAGCGACCGGAGTGACTCTCAGTACCGAGATAGAATTGTGGAGGGAGGTTGAATAATGGTCGATGTGAGAATCGAAGAGCCGGACGACGGGTTTTCCGGATCTGTGACACACAATAGAGGGAAAAACTTCCGCTGGACCGGATTGATAAGCGTACTGGTAATACTGGCGGTGGTTGCGATTTACTTCCTGAGCGGTTTCTTCCTGGTGGGACCCGATCAGGTCGGGCTCATAAAGAGGTTCGGCAAGTATGTCCGTACGGTGGGGCCGGGACTGGGTTATCATCTGCCCTACCCTATAGAGAGCGCCGTGGTGGTGGATACCTCTAACCTTCGAAAACAGGAGATAGGTTTCAGAACAGTCAGGACCGGTACTTACCAGTCTGTGGCGAACGAATCGTTGATGCTTACGGGTGACGGAAATATCGTTTTGGTGGAACTGGTGATACAGTACTACATAGGAGAGCCGGAGAAGTACGCCTTCAACATCGTCAGTGATAGCGATATAGTCAAGTTCACGACTGAATCTGTACTCAGGGAAGAAGTCGCGGCCAACACTATCGACGCCATACTCACCACCGAAAGGGATGCGATATCCTTGAAAACGGCCGCCAGGGTCCAGGCGGAACTGGACAATCTTAAGACCGGTATTATTGTCAAGAACGTCTTTCTACAGGAGGTGGCCCCGCCACAGCAGGTGATAACCGCCTTCGACGATGTTAACAGTGCCAAACAGGATAAAGAAAAGCTGATCTATGAGGCCGAGAAATACAGGAACGACCTCATCCCCAAAGCCGAGGGAGAAGCGGCCCAACTCACCAGAGTCGCCGAGGGCTACGCTCAGGAGAGGATACTCAAGGCCGAAGGCGAGGCCGAGAAGTTCCTGGCGATCCTGAAGGAGTATTCGAAGGCGCCGGAAGTGACGCGGACCAGGTTGTATCTTGAGACACTCAACAAGATACTCAAAGGCAACGATAAATACATAGTCCTCGATGACAGCGGGATTTTGAAACTCCTTGATCTGGAAGGGAGTGGTAAATGATGAGGTACAAGTGGATTATACCGATCGCGGTCGTTGCGATTCTCGCCCTGGTCTTGCTGCCGGGCTTCTTCTTCACCATAGATGAAACCGAACAGGCCGTTGTGCTGAGGTTTGGAGAGATCCGCAACTCCATTACCGAACCGGGGCTGTACTTTAAGACCCCCTTCGTTGACACGGTCAGAAAGTTCGACAAGAGGCTTCAGATATACGACGTCGATGCCGAAAGGATCTACTCAAGAGACAAGAAGACGATTCTCATGGATACCTATGCGCTATGGAAGATAGTAGATCCCCAGAAGTTCATCGAGACGATGAAGTCGGAGCAGATAGCCCTCACCAGAATAGACGACGTCGTCTATTCGAACGTCAGAAACGCCTTCGGCAAACTCGATTTCGAAGATATAATCTCGGGCCAGAGGACGGACGTTCTGGACGAGATAACGAAGCTTTCCGCCAGGGATATGGCCGACTTTGGCCTGGAGATAGTCTCGGTAAGGGTGAAAAGGGCCGACCTGCCCGATGAAAACAGGAACGCCGTCTTCAACCGTATGAAATCGGAGAGAATACAGGAGGCTTCGCTCATAAGGGCCGAAGGCGACAGAGAAGCCAGAAAATTGACGGCTGAGGCTGATAAGCAAGCACAGATACTAATTGCCGAAGCTCAGAAGGAAGCCGACATAATTATCGGTACTGGAGACGCCTCCGCTCTCACTGTATATGCCGAAGCCTATAACCAGGATCCCGAGTTCTACGAATTCATGAAAAGGCTCGAAGTTTACGAGGGTACGCTTATCGATGGCAAATACATCCTCGGTCCTTCGATGGAGTTCATAGACAAGCTTTTGAGAGGGGAGTAATGGGCTGTACCAGATCGTTGAGAGAGAGGGCCACGTTCGAGGTCAATATTAAAAGATCGAGATTCATAGGTAACTGCGCCCGGGTAAGAGACGAAGAAAACGCCCGGGCCTTCGTGAAGGAGATATCGGTGGCCTTTCCCGATGCCAGCCACAGTTGCTGGGCTTACAGGGTCTCGGCCATCGGAAGGGAAGTGGCCAACTATTCCGACGCCGGAGAGCCTCACGGTTCGGCCGGCATGCCGATACTGGGGGCTATCGATCACCTTGGATTGACAGATGTGACCGTTGTCGTGACACGTTACTTCGGCGGGGTTAAGCTCGGAGTAAGGGGTTTGATAGACGCTTATGGCAACACGGCTCTCGAAACGCTTAAAAAGGCGGGAATAGTCGATTATTGCAGGGGTTTCGAACTGAAATTCAGGCTCGGTTATAGCCAGTGGAACGATTTCACCCGCCTTTTGAGTGAAGGGAAAGATTACGCCACTGTGAGCGTAGATTACGCCGGTGATGTCTCTGCTGTCATCGTAGTGCTCGAGGAAAACTGGCCCAGAGTTACGGGCTTCCTGGACGAAAGAAGGATTGGATACGAGAAAGGATCGGAGATGGAAATGCCTTTTCCGACCGGAGATTGACCTATCGGTTCCGGTTTTCGTAGTAGAACTCCATGATATCCCTCGATACTTCGGAGGCCAGTCCAGAACCGTAACCGCCATCCTGAACGAAAACGGAAACAACTATCTCGGGTTCTTCTACGGGCGTAAATCCTGTGAACCAGGAGTGGGTAGGCAGCGAACCTCCCTGCTCGGCCGTTCCTGTCTTGCCGGCCGCGGGCCACTGGAAGTTCCTGAAGGCGGTGTATGCCGTTCCACTTTCGGCGGCGCCGCCGCCTTTGCTTATAACATCCTTCATCGCGTTGATCATGAGATCCCAGCTCTCGTCATCCAGGTCGATCACAACTCTCTCGCTCGATCTTTCCCGGCCGATGAACGGTAGAACCTCGGCGCCCCTGGTGGCTATCTCGGCCGTCATCCTTGCCAGCTGGAGCGGAGTGATGCTGAGATATCCCTGACCGATAGAAGTCAGGATAGTATCACCGGGAAACCAGCCTTCACCAGTCTTTTCCTTTTTCCAGGCCGGAGAAGGGAGCAACCCGGTTCCCTCTCCCGGAAGATCTATACCTGTAGGTTCGAAGATTCCCCATTTTTTGCCGTAAACGTTCATAGTCTCTATCTCGAGCTCGAGACCGAGCTGGTAGAAGTAAACGTTGCAGGAGACGGTTATGGCCTTCGACAGGCCCGTTACACCGTGGCCATACAGGAACCAGTCTCTGTAAATTCCCTGAACTTCGCCGCTGGTATTCTTGTACTGGAAACTCCCCCCGCAGCTCACTTCGATCGAAGGATCGTACCTTTCGGCCAGGGCCACCATGGCTATAAAGGGCTTGATCACTGAACCGGGTGAGAAGGGGCTGATCGCCCTGTTTATCAGTGGTGTTGATGGATCGAGGTTCATCCTCAACCAGTCTCTATCAGAGATCCTTCTGGAGAAGAGGTTGTTGTTGAAACTGGGAACCGAGACCAGAGCCAGAACCTCTCCGTTGGTCTTCATAACTACGGCGGCTCCGTTCTTCCCTGTGGCGAGCAGTCTATCGTAAGCGAACCTGCTCAGTTGGGCGTCTATCGTCAGCACGACGTTATTTCCCGGAAGGGGGGAGCTTTCGCTCTCGACCGCCACGGTGTTTCCCCTGCTATCTACCCTGATCACTTTTTCTCCGGGAGTTCCTGTAAGCAGATCGTTGTACTGCTTCTCGGCTCCCATGACCGCTTCTCCGTCTCCTCGCAGGTAACCCAATACATGCGCCAATCCGGGGTTTTCGGCGTAATACCTTATGATCCTCTCGCTCACTTCGAGCTCGGGATACTCTTTCAAACGTTCGGCAAGCGCGATCGGGAGATCGGTTTCGACGCTGCCGTACATCTCCAGCCTCTTGAGAAAGGATTCGGCTTTGTCTCTGTCTTCAAAGCCATCGATAACCGTACGCTTCAGATCGTCGGCCAGAAAAACAACCTTCTTCCTGACGGTGTAAATAGGTGCATCCCAGGCCAGCGGTGTAGAGTACCTATCCAATACACTGCCGCGGGTGGATAGAGTTCTAGTGGACCTAAGACTTATGTTCTCGACTTGCTGAACATATTTATCGTTACTCTTCACCTGGTAACCGTAAAGCCTGTAAACGAAAAAGACCATTGCGGCCAGGAAGAGGATGAAAAAAAGATCGAACCTTTTGCTCTTCAAATACTCGACCTCCTCGGTCGTCGTTGTCGAAACTTTGCATCGCGACTGCCGTAGGGCAGGGGTGAGAACCCTTGTATTGAAACTGTCATTTTGGCCGATATCGCGGTTCCTGGCGTAAGAATTGATCGATACACGAATCCTTTCTGAAGAACATAACCTGAATCCTCCTGCGAGAAAGAATCGTTCGTTTACAATTTTACCATCCTTTGACCGGGAGAAAAAGCCGACTTCCTGCCTAAGGCAGGAAAAGTCGCAGCGGCGCGAAAATCGGAGGCCAGGAAATTTGACTATCCTTCCTGCAAAGTGATAGAATCTACTTTGCTGTCCAGATTTGAAGAGTATTCCGCATTCGCGCAAAGCGTAAGCTCGGGTCTGATAACATTAGATGATTTTGCCCGCGTGGATGTATTATATCCTTGGAGAGGAATTGAATAATTATTATATACGACCTGGAGGTGTAGATTAAAATGGAAGACCGTGAACTGAGAACCTTGAACCACATGCTCTTTATGGAACACTATACCGGTGGAAATGCCGGTCTGTTTATGAAAATGAAGCGACTCGTTTACTCATACCAGAGCCCTTACCAGAGAATAGATATCTTCGAGCATCCCGAGTTCGGGATGGTCCTGGTTCTCGACGGGATAACCATGTTCACCGAAGCCGATGAATTCATGTACCATGAAATGCTGGTTCATGTTCCTCTGTTCACCCACCCCGATCCCAAAAGAGTTTTGATAATAGGCGGAGGCGACGGTGGGAGCTTGAGAGAAGTCCTGAAGCACAACTCGGTCGAAGAGGCTGTGCTGTGTGAAGTGGATCCTTATGTGATAGAGGCTTCAAGAAAATATCTGAAGGAAATGTCGATCGAACTGGATAATCCCAGAGCTACCATAGTGAATGAAAACGGGGCCGACTACGTCAGAAAGTTCAAAGACCGCTTCGATGTTATTGTCGTAGATTCGACCGATCCCACAGCTGGCGAGGGCGGGCACCTCTTTACCAAAGAGTTCTATGTGAATTGCTACGCCGCGCTTAGGAAGGATGGCGTCTTCTGTGCCGAAACAGAGGATCCCTTCTACGACAAGGGCTGGGTCGCCATAGCCTTCAACAGGATCTCTTCGGTTTTTCCCGTATGCAGGATGTACACCAGTTTCATGACCACTTACCCGTCCGGCATGTGGACCTACACGCTCGGTTCGAAAACCTTCGACCCTGTTAAGGACTTCGATGAAGAAAGAGTCCTGGATTTCAACGCTCCTTTGAGATACTACAACAGCGAAATCCACCCCGCGGCTTTCGCGTTGCCAACCTTTCTGAGGGAATTGACCGGACAGTTCTAGAAGTACCTAGAAGAGCCCGTCCTCTGGAAGAACATTAAAAGCTATTCACCGTGAAGAGCGGAGGGTCGAGGTCAGATACGAGAAGTTACTGTCGATCCACCGCCAAATCCCTGTCGATGACGAAGAAACCGTCCTCCCAGTACTCTATCGGGCAGATCTCCTCTTCCGAATCGAAAAGGTTACCAGAGCCCGTGACCGTACCGTTGAATTCGGTTCCTCCACAACCGCATTCCGTGCACTCTATCAGATACAGATCCAGGCCGTGTCCCGAGTTGCTGTAAAAAATGTTATCTGTAAGGATCACTGAAGAAGTTATATTCAAGAGCACCCCGTTTTCGACATTCTCGAAAACCCTGTTTTCAATCAAGGAACCGCTGGCCGTGCCGTTTAGTGCGACACCTATGGTGTTCCTTTTGAAGATGCTGTTTTTAATCAAGAAATTCATTCCGTTGGAGAGGCTTACACCGGTTCCGGTCCTTTCAAAGGTCGTCTTTTCGATCTCTAGCGACGCTTCACCGTAGGCATATATACCCACCAGATCCGTACCGATGGGTCCGTCACTCTCAGCTCCGGCCAGAGCCGTTATGTATGAGTCTATTATTTTGAGTGTCATTCCGCTTCCACTGAAAGATATGCCGAACCTGCCTCCGGCAACGTGTGAATCGATGATCCGGCCCGAAGATCTAGAGATGTTTATAGCCGCTCCAACAGTTTCAACACAGAGGTTCTCCATCGAAAAGTCGGAGACTCCCCGAAAGAAAACGGCAGGTTTATCGATCGACGCGGCCCTTATAACCACTTCTTCTTTCGAAGTTCCCACTATTGTCAGGTTTTTATTTATCGTTATGTTCTCTATGTATATTCCCGGAAGTATTTTGACGGTGTCTCCAGCCCCGGCGGCATCTATCGCCTCCTGGATCTTCTCATACTGGCTGCCGTCTGCCCCGACGGTGAGGACTTTTCCGGGTGCGGCAAATGTGGACACCGCACAGAGAAAAGACGATATAACCATCATAATCAGGAATTTGCGGCGCACTCTCCCACCTCCTCTATTCTATTGCCGAAAAAGATACCCAATGACCTACCTCTCTTCCATGTGCTCGAACTTAACATTTCCACAGTTGCACCGGAAGACGGCCAGAACATCTTTGTCAGAATCCATCAAAAGGGTGGTGTTTTTATCGGTTGAATAATCCATACCGTCAACAACCCATTCAACAAACCTCCAGTTGGATGCGGGAGTGGCCGAAATGTTCACGACCGTACCCAGATCATACTCGTATGGTCCTCCTTCAGGTGGGTCGACTGTACCCCGACCGTTCAGGCTCATGTAAAGATCGACCTTATCCACCTCTTCTGCAAAAACCGCCATGGCAGTCATATCTGCGTTTATTATTATAGAAGTGGAGGGATTGTCTGAATAGAACTCGCCATCGATAAACCAGCCTTCAAAATCCCAGCCTTTTTCGGGCATGGCCAGTAGGTTGACATTCGTTCCCTGATCGTACAGGTGCGTCCCGACGGTGGGAATTACACTCCCCTGTCCGGTCGGCTCGAGCATCGTAAGAGTATAGGTCACCGGTGGCTCTTCGCTGAAGAAGGCCTTCACTGCCTTATTGGCGTTCATCGTTAGGGTGGTAGTCGGATTGCTTGAATAGAAAGCCCCGTCAACCTCCCACCTGTCGAAGTCCCAGCCCACGGCCGGGGTGGCCGTAAGGTTAACCACCGATGCCTCATTGTACTGATGGTCGCCCTCGGCCGGCTCAACCTCTCCCTGTCCGGTCGGTTCCAGCATCGTTAGAGTGTAGATCACCGGTGGCTCTTCGCTGAAGAAGGCCTTCACTGCCTTATTGGCGTTCATCGTTAGGGTGG
>NZ_DAOSEH010000034.1:0-22987 GCF_035363035.1 Mesotoga sp.
CAAAATGGAGTTAACGCGTTTCGAAGAAACGCAAAGCGATGCGACAATAAGCATAACGAACAACGTTCTAAAAAAAGCATCCAGAGAATCCTGCATAGAAACCTCGAAAATGTGGGTCGGGTGATTGAAAGAGAGTCTTTTTGGCAGTGCCTTCCCCGGAAATGTTAAGACCATAACCTTATCAGGCGAGACTTCAGGGAGAAAAACAGGGATCCTGACTAGGAGCTTGTCAGACATGAAGGGAGAGCCTGCCCTGAAATGTTCCTATTCAGGGTTCCTATACTGTCATCCCGGACCCCGATCCGGGATCCACTCCTTAGAAAACCGTGATTCTGAGTCAAGCTCAATGACGTATTAAGTGTGTCCAGCATGACGTAAAGAGAGGAAAGACCGGGATCCTGGCTAAGAGATTGCCAGGATGACTGGAAGGGAGAGCCTACCCTAAGGAATCCCTATTCACTATTTATTCAAAAAGCAGCATATAAGTGAGTTTGGATCTCCGATGCTTTGACTGTTCTCTTCTGAATGTCGGGTGATCAAACACTGCTTTTCTTCTTATTTCCGGTATCTCTCAATAATCTGTATCGTTCGTTCAACTGCCTCCACTGCAAAGTGATGGTCTTGAGAGAAATTGATACGAAAACTATCCGTGAATTTAGGACCAAATTCCGTTCCCGGCGTTACCGTTACACTGGCTAGAATCCTCAGGATTTTCACGAATTTTCCCATGGTAACGGTCAACTCGGGTGTTTTTATAAAGAGATAGCTACCGGCTTCCGCTTTTCTGACTTTGACGCCTTCCACACCGCGGAGTAATGCCAGCAGATCGTCTCGAATCCTCTCGTGCGCTTTGGTCCTCTCTTCAATCCATCCTTCCGGTTCGTTGAACCACGACTTGAGTACCGCTTGAGAATAACCGCCGGCCCGCAGAGAGACGATGGCCTGCAGCTTTTCCATTCGCTTGATGATGTCTTTAGAACCAAAAGCGACTCCCAGCCGATAACCGCTTAAAGACTCTGTCTTGGACGGACCGATTATTGTGATCAGAGTTTCCGGTCGAATCTCCTGGGCACACAGATGCGTATACGCTCTGCCGTCGAATATCTGTCTTGAATTCAGCTGGTCTACAATTAGCGACACACCGTATTTCTGTGCAAGGAAAGCGATAGACCGGACTTCGTCGGGCGAATAGACGACACCCGTAGGGTTGTTTGGATTGGAGAACAGGAAGACCTTAACTCCGTCTTTGAAAGCGTCCTCGAGCCGGTTCAAATCCAGGCCGGCCCGCTTATCGGATTCCAGATAATTCAACTCGACGGGAATCATTTCACCGTCAAAGAATTGCGTCAGTTTTCTGTTGGCGAAATAGTCGGGTTCAACGATTGCAACTTTATCTCCCCGGCCGACCAGTGATCCCATCGCCAGAAAGAGCGCCCCCTGTGTCCCCGGCGTAATGATGAGCTGCGTATCGGCAGAAATCTGGGTGTCGGTGAATGCGGAAAGCTTTTCGGCCAGAGCTTCCCGTATGTCGGTTCTTCCCTTGTATTCCGTATAGGCTTGCTCGCCGCCCGAGTAAACGCCTCTAATAAACGCGTCTAATGACTCAGGGGTCGGTTCAAACGCATCGACGTCCCCATGAGAAAAATCGACCGGTTTTCCGGGGATCTTCTCTCCTACGAGCTGGAGTTCCTCCTCGGCCTGCGTGACTTCCTGTCCGGGAGCGTTATCGACACCGAGTCTTGAGAACTTCGCTTCTAACTGATCCATTATCGCATCGTCCTTCCATCAGAGATTATTTCGCACCTGGCACACTTGTAGATTCCCGACACTTCCGCTTTCTGACCGGTTGCGGCCATCTTTTTTGCTCCTCAATTTTAGCGAAAAGGCAGCATGCAAGCGAGTTTTGATTTCCAATACTTCGACCGTCATCTTTCGGCTCCTCATCGAAGCTCTCTCCGGATGAGGATCGCATAGAAACGCCCAAGCGAGACGGGAGTATCCCCATTTTATCATTTGAGAAATTGAAATCGAAGAGCATCTGCCGCAAATCCGGGGGGGGTAGCAACTCTCGAGAAGAGCCGTCCTTCGTAAGAGCGAGAAGAAAAGAGAGAGAAAGAGAGATAAGTGAGAATTCTCGTCTTCTCGTGAGCGAAGCGAACTCTCGATGTTCCTTCTCTCGCGTTTTTCACTCTCGTCTTCTCATGATAGGAACATTACGTGATGACTGCATGGGAGAACTATACACGAAAAATGGGACAGATGTCAGGAACTCGTCAGTCCCTATTTTCGCTCTCGCTTTCTCGTGAGCGGAGCGAACTCTCGGTGCTCTTTCCCGGCTCTTATCCAGCGTACAGCTCGCATACCGTCATGGCGGAATCCGATCCGTCATCTCCGTAATTTCAATAATCTAGAAACTGAAACTCTTTCCGTTGTTCGGTGTGACGCCGTCCCAAAGGTATCCGGCCGCTTCGAGACTTTGAACGGTTGTTTTGTAGAATCCCGCTTCAAGTGGGGGAGAAATATAGAAATCGGTTGAGAGCCCGACATATCCGAGCAGATCTCTGTAATAGCTGTTATTACGGTAGATAGTTGCCGTTACGTATGCATCGGGTACAGGATAGCCATCGTAGTCCTGGACACTCATTCTCACAATTAGCTGATGCTCCCAACCTATACCGGGTAACTCTCTGTACACTTCGTCATAGTCTATGTAGTTCATCTTCATCAGGACCGCCGAGGGGATTTCTATGTAGGTTATTCTAACTTTTCCGTCGGCACCTTTACCTCCATTTACAGTTCCTCCATTACTTGTTCTATAAGCGCCGCTTCCTCCTCCGCCGGCCTTCTGTCCGTTGTTTGAACCGTTGTAGACAGGCATCCAGCCTCCGGCGCCTCCGCCTTCGTAACCTCCTGCACCACTGGCGTTGCCGTTAGAGTTTTCTCCGTCCTCAGTTGAGCCAGCTCCTCCGCCTCCACCTTTATCTCCATCTCCGCCCCCATACTTCACGTCGCCGACAGAGTCGTCTGTCGATCCTCCGTCACCCGCGTAAGAGCCTGCACTGCCTGTAGGAATATAGGAGCCTCCCTTTCCGCCGGCCGCGACGACGAGATCAGTTCCAAAAACGCTTGACGAGCCGTCGTTTCCGTTCTGGTTTCCCACGCCTCCGTTTCCACCGTCACCGACTACGATGTTATAGGCCGGATCTGTAATGGTCACAACGCTTCTGGCGTAGGCTCCACCGCCCCCACCTCTAGCCGAAGTCGTCGTCCTTCCGGACGATCTGCCTCCTCCGCCTCCTCCACCACCCCAGGCCTCGATAAAAACCTCTGTCTGCCCTTTGTTGCGGAAGAGATATGTCCCAGGTTCTTCGTATGTATCTGTCTTCATCTGCATATCTATCTCGAGCCCCTCTTCTACTTTGAATCTGCCCTCGGAAGATATGGCCGCGGCAGTACTGAAGTGATCGTAAGTGAAGTGAATTCTATACTTGTATATATCGTCCGGTAGGGCGAGTGAGTTCTCGAGATAGTACTCGAGATCTGTGACATCTCTCACTTCGAAGGCGCCTGCAAAGACAAAGTCAACGTTTCTTCCGGTATAGGTTGACCGGTGTCTGAGCCTGAACCAATAACTTCCCGCTAGAAGGTTCGCCGTTCCGGTCTCAGCGTTGCCGTGGTTCAGAGTCGCCACGAGATCTCCTTCTTCCATACTCGCCTTCGAGTAGATCTTGATCTCGAACAGTCCTGTGAGAACCTTTGCGGTAGTCTTGAAGTTCACCGCGTACCTCTTTGCCTGCATGGCGATTTGGAAGTCAAGGTTTTTATTGTTCACGTCAAAATACAATTCGGAGTCCTCGTATCCCTGTTTTGAAGCTTTGAACTCGTAGGATCCACTCTCAAGGGCGATGGACGTTTCGCCGTTCGCGTCCGTGACCAGCGGATCACCCCCCGGGAGGTAATCGTAAAATGGATCGGAAAAATACTTATAAAGCTGTATCGATACACCTGCAAGATTGTTTACTTCCTTGAAGGAGATTGCATAACCTGTGCGTGCGAAGTTCGCGGTAACTGTCGCATCTTCAGAGGGCATCGTGTAGTTGGTTTCCGCTTCGTTTGGAGATTCAACAGAGCCGGCCGTCGCGGTCCAGTTGACGAATTCGAAGTTCTCGGCAGGCAGAGCCGTCAGGTGAACCTTCTGACCCGCTTCATAAGTTCCGGCTCCCTCGACTATTCCGCCCTCTTCGGGACTGGCCTCTGTAAACAGAGAATGACTTGAACCCCAGCCCTCCCAGGCCGGTTGAGGAACGCCGAGCTCCACGACGCACACCTGCGTATCGTTGACCCTTACATACAGCTTTTCAGGATAGTCGTCCAGCGTCTCGCCTTCGCCGTAAGTGAGGGTGATCTCATGCGGCCAGTCGGTAGCATCGAGCTTCGCACCGGTCAGCGCGTACGGCGTTCCCTGCGAGAAAGGGCCTTCTTCTTCTCCATAGCCCCCGACGAACAAGACTCCCGTGTCCGGCCAGATTTCGAGTTCTACGACCTCCGGCGGCAGTTCCGATGCGTCGCCTCTCAGAACGATGTCATAAGAGGCCATGCCCAATCCGTGATAGACAGTGACGGTAACCAGCGAATCGAACAGGTAGCTCCAGCCAAGAAAGTTCGCCTCGATAGTTCTGTCTCCATTCACCAGGATCTCATATATCCTTTCCGTGCTCAACTCCTGGCCGTCCTCGGTCCAGTTGCGAAAGTAATGACACTCTCCCGGCACCGCTTCGGCCTCCAGTGTGCTCCCACAAAGGTGCGTCGCTTCGTATGTTTCTACGGCCGCCGCGCCGTCAACCTTTATCTTTCCGGCGTCTTGAGGGTCGGGATCGATCTTGACAGTGTGCTGGCTTATCGCGAACCTGGCGGTCAGGTCTCTCCCATGATAGACTTCGAAAGCGTAAGGGTTGCTTATACTGACTTGCGTCCCGTTTTCATACCAGCCGACAAAATCGTAGCAATCTGTGGGGAAGGCCTCCAATCTGATTTCTTCTCCATAGCGGTGGTCTCCGGCATAAGGTGCGGTCACTTCATGATTGTCCACGGTAATCGTCCCGGAATTAGAGGGATCGACATCGACAGTTATCTCGAAATAAGACGGCCCGTAATTGGCGTAGATGTCGAACTTCCCGGGGAATTGCGGGACATCGCCGGCCGTCAGATGGTAGAGCAGCGGATCGGCCTCTCCGATCCTGTGAGCCTCTTCCAGGCCCGGATCGTCGTACCAGGCCAGAAAGACGTAATCAACGCCGGGAAAGGCGTCTGCGACAAGGTTGTCGGACACTCCTTCCGCGCAGAAGCTTCCATGATATACGACCGAGCCGGCGTTGATCGCGGGATCTCCCCAGCCCTCGGGAACAGCGTGAAAAGCAACTTCGTATAAATAGACGCGGTCCTTGATGTCGAATCTTCTGCGAGAGCGAGCATCGACCGCGGTCGGGCTTATGAGATCATTTCCGATCGCGACTTCATAGTCCGTCTTTTTGGCGGCTTCAGGAAAGTCGAAATACCTCCAGATATCCTCCACCCTTAGAAGAAAGGCCGCCTCTCCGGCATTCACCGGATCTTCCGCCCTGAGTATCACCCTGCTTATCCTGTATCTGTCTACGGGTGATAGCTCTTCGAGGTAATCGGCAGAGTAGAATACAAAGAGCCTTTCTCCGCCGATATCCGCCGGGCCGAACCATCCCGCGTAAGGATAGACGAGGAAGAAATCTTCATCTACCGGGAACGAGCTCGCCGTTATATAGATACCCGTGCGGCTGTCGACAGAACCCGTTACGAATTCATCTTCAGCGGCTGCTATAGAGACCGATTTTCTGGCGAGCTCTTTGCCGTTCGTATCTCTGGCAACGAGCGTCAGCTCTTTGACGCCACTCTCGACTACTAGATCCTCGACAGTTGCCTGTCCCTTTTCAAGCTTAAAATCGCTTTGAGATACGAATCCGTTCGCAATGATCTCCAGGCTTACCGCGGCGTTGCTCTTCGCGACAGACAGCTCTGCCTTGAATTCATTCTGATTCAACAGCGGCCATTTTGCGACCTGAGTGAACCTGGCATCTATCTTAACCTCTCCCCGGAACTTCAGACAGCCGGATAACAAAAACAACACAAAAACAGCAAATACGAAGAAAGCTATAGTGAGCGCTCTTTTCTTCATGGCATACCGACCTCCCCGTCCAAAAACCGTTTATGGTCTCGGCGATCCAAATCTACTCGACAATCCAAAACAATCCTTTCATCCAAAAGTCTTCTCAAAGGCGCAAAAAAGAAGTGCCAAGAAAATCTAAGGTTTTTGCTCTATGCTAAAAGTGCAATAAGAGACCCTTGTGTTCCCCGCATATGCCAGAATCGTCGTTTCCTCTACGCCGGGATTGGTGTAGAACTCGGAGAATCGTATCCAGCCCGTCTCGTCTGGAAAGACCTCGCTCTTTGGGAAGGAGATTTCGTCTCTGTCTTGGAAGTCGATTTTTGTCACTCTTCCATTAACTTTGATTTTCACATCGTACTTGCAGCCGGCTATATTCGAACCCAACAAAAGAAAATCGACTTCTAGAAAGGCCTTTTCAAATTTCGCCGCCAGATTTTGGCTTTTCTGTATGGCGAAGGCATACTCACGGTCTAAGCTGACCAGAGAGTCGTTCTCTACGTCATACCAACCGATAAACATGAAGCACTCGGTCGCGTCTGCGGTTATTGTTATATAGTCACCCTTCAGATATACTCCCGTCCCAGCTACGGTTCCGCCGCCCTGAGGGATCGCAGACAACGTCAACACAACCGGCTTTATAAGGCAGGAAGTCAGCATAGTAAGGAGATACAGCAAGAAGATCACAATCAGTACTTTTCGCATCCAGATTCCCTCCACTCGACGATCTTTCAGAAGCGGAGAATTCCAATCCGGCTATACTCCAAGTTACGAAAATGTGCGATTGGAAAGACATCCCTGGTACTCGGTAATTTCAAGTATTCAAACCAACGACTGTATATTTTAGATGAGATATTATATCATTTCACTTGCAAAATACAAAGCCTCTTCTAAACCTGACAATGCAAGAAAACGACCTGAAGGGAATAAGACTGTCATCCAGTAGTGTTCCTAACAAGAACGGTTGTTGGTGGTGCGTTGTTTGTTGCTGGTAAGAGCCGAAAAAGAACGTCGAGAGTTCGCTCCGCTCACGAGAAAGCGAGAATTCTCACATCTCTCTCTTTCTCTCTTCTCTCTCTCCTCTTGTTTGTACTTCATGCTTTTCATTTTCTTCTTCTCTGGTAAATAGAAACAAACGTCAAAACTTTCCTGGATATGTCGACTCCTGCATACAACATGAGGGTTCCTCCTTTCACAACCTCGTACAAGGTGCGGTCTTTTCGACCATTACTCTCAATTGTGTTAAGAAGGGTGCCCAACCTGGCACACAGGCTCTAAGCCTAAGGATGACGACTGGCTACTCCCTCTACCCTCATTCTATACTCTCTCTCTCTTATGACAATACACGAGAATGATGCATTAAGTGAGTCCGTCATTATGGGAAGTAAAGGACCGGGCAATTGGTGTCAGCGCTATTTTTACGACAGACAGGTATTATATAATTCAAATAGCCAACTATCCGGGAAAATAGAATACAAGGGGGTCTTTTCATGAAGGTATTTATTAGTGCAGACATCGAAGGAACGGCCGGGATAGCTTCCTGGGATGAAACAAATAAGGGTCACGCCGATTACACGTACTTCTCAAGGCAGATGACGGCCGAAGTGAAGGCCGCAATAAGCGGGGCTATGAAGGCTGGCGCCTCGGAGATATTAATAAAAGACGCTCACGGTAGCGCCAGGAACATCGACCCGTCGGTACTTCCCGATAGCGTAAGGATAATCAGGGGTTGGGCCCGAGATCCTTTCATGATGATGCAGGGAATAGACGGCTCCTTCGACGCCGTCGTTTTCACCGGCTACCATTCGCCGTCCGGGAGAGGACTAAACCCTCTTTCGCACACGATGACGGGAGATATCTTCTCTTTGAAAATCAATGGGGAACTGGTGAGCGAATTTCTCATGAACGCTATGTCGGCAGCATATTATAAGGTTCCAGTCGTCTTTCTGAGCGGAGATTCGGGGATTGCAAAGATCGCCCGTGATAAAGTTCCAGATATAGAGACGGTCGTAACTAACACCGGAAGCGGTTCGTCGGTCGATTCAATCCATCCTGCGAAGGTCGTCAAAATGATCGAAGAGGGCGTCTCTAGAGCGCTTTCAACCGGCTCCATAAAGCCGATTGTTCTTCCGGAAAAGTTCGAAGTAGAGGTCGTGTATGTAGAACACACACAGGCCCACAGATTATCCTTCTTCCCAGGGGTCGAGAAAGTAGATGACAGAACGCTAACCTTTACCGAGAGTGACTACTTCGAGGTGTTGAGGAAGCTACTGTTCTTACTGTAGCTGAAACGGTGCTTTTATAGCTTAAACCCGAATGTGTTCTGTCCAGTCATACAATGGTAAGGCTCACCGAATTTAGAAAAGGAGGTTCTTTATGAGCAACTATCATGAACCGTACGAAGCGCTTAATGAAAAGGCGAGGAATATCTCCAGGGCTTTGAACAGCCTCAAGGAGGAAATCGAAGCCATAGACTGGTACAACCAGAGAGTCGAGGCTTCGTCTGACCCTGAGCTGAAGGCTATAATGGCCCACAACCGTGACGAGGAGATCGAGCACGCCTGCATGGCCCTCGAATGGCTCAGGAGAAACATGAACGGCTGGGACGAAGAGCTCAGGACTTATCTCTTCACTTCCGTACCGGTTACGGAGGCAGAAGAGACCGGCGAGTCGGCGGGTAATGGCCGGTTGAAAATAGGAAAGCTATAAGGAGGGAATGAGCGTGGATATATTCAAAAGACAGCTCGCTCCGCTTTCGGGCGAGGCATGGAAAGAAGTCAACGACAGGGCCGGCCAGGTTCTGAAGAACTATCTTTCAGCCAGAAAGGTGGTTAACGTCGTGGGACCGAAGGGCTGGGAATATTCCTTCCTGCCCGAGGGAAGGCTCGATTTGATCGAAACGGGGAGCGAAGTTGGCGCCGGTCTCAGGAAGTCAAAACCTCTGGTGGAATTACGAGTCCCTTTCAGATTGAACCGCTGGGAACTGGATAACATAGACAGGGGAACGGCCGATCCTGATCTCGGACCGCTTGAAGAGGCCGCCAGAAAGATAGCACTTTTCGAAGAGAACACAATATACAATGGTTTCGAAGCCGGCATGATAAAGGGTCTCGTTAGGGAGGCCAGAACCGAGCCTGTATCGCTGGGCAAAAAACCCGAAGAGATAGTGAAGTCGCTTGCCAGGGCCGTTCATAAACTGAAGGACAACTTCGCCGACGGGCCCTTCGCTCTGGTTGTGAACCCCGAAACACTTGCGATGCTCAACTCCCACGTACAGGGTTACCCTCTCGTCAAACGTATCGAATCCTTGCTGGGAACGGACATAGTCGTGAGCAGGGTCCTCCAGGGTGGTCTGCTTCTTCCCAAAGATCATGATGACCTGGAAATGGTAATCGGCGGAGACTTCGAAATTGGCTATCACGGCCACACCGATGAAGAAGTGGAACTATTCATAGCTGAATCTTTCACTTTCAGAGTGCTCGATCCGAACATCATCGTGAATATAATCGTCAACTGATAAAAAAACCGGGGGAAAAGCTCCCCCGGCTTTTTTATTGCCTAAAGCTAAGAGAATCTCTATATCGATCCCTTCGCGATTCTCTCGACCTTTATCACTGTGTCGTAACCGTTCAGATTCCATTCTGTTCCGCCCTGGACTCCGTCACCTGGAGTGAGACTATCAGCGAGAGTTTCTTCCTTCACGTAAGACTCGAAGACCATTATAGCCCTGACCACATCTTCGGGTCCAGAGTAGAAAACCCTTATCCTGTCTGTTATTTTGAAGTCGGCGTCCTTTCGCATCGTCTGTATCTTGGAGACCATCTCCCTGGCCAGTCCCTCCTGCAATAAATCCGGCGTCAATTCCGTGTCGAGTATGACGAAATTGTCGGCGCTCATTTCGAAGGTGAATCCTGCCAGTTCCTGTATCCTTATATCCAGATCATCTTCCATCAGCTCGAAACTGTTTCCGCCGATTTCGAGGAGGAGTTTTCCCTCTCGCTTGAGCGATGAGACGATTTCGGCCGCTTCCTGGGCCTTCAGCGCCGCACCTATCGCCTTGAGGTCTTTGCCGAATTTCGGACCCATTACCCTGAAGTTGGGTTTCACTTCGTATTTCACGTACTTGCCCAGGTCTTCTATGTACTCAATCTTCTTAACGTTGATCTCTTCTAGTATGAGTTCCCTCATTGACTCCACGGTGGGTTTGATGCCACCGTCGACAAGGATCTTGGGGAGCGGCTGTCTAACCTTTATCTGCACCTTGTTCCGGCAGGCTCTTCCGAGGGTAACCAGGTCCATGACCGTCGCCATTCTCTTCTCCAGGTCCAGCTCGATTAGAGATTTATCCGTTTCAGGATAGAACTGTAGATGGATCGATCCTTCCTTTCCGTGAGTAAGGTTTCTGTATATCTCCTCGGCAGTGAAGGGCGCTATCGGTGCCATAAGCCTGGCCACGGTGAGAAGAATCTCGTACAGCGTCAGGTAGGCCCCCTTCTTGCTCGAGTCGAGTTCGCTCGTCCAGTACCTGTCTCTGGTTCTTCGAACGTACCAGTTCGAAACCTCCTCGACGACGAAGTCCTGTATCGCCCTGACGGCTTTGGTGAGATCGTAACCGTTCAAAAAGCCTGTTACCTGACCTATAAGTGTGTTGAGCCGGGAAATGACCCAGCGGTCTATCTCTTCCCTCCCCTTCACGGGTAGCTCGAAATCGACCGGGTCGACACCGTCTATGTTCGCGTACATGGTGAAGAAGGCGTAAACGCTCTGTAGGGTGCCGAAGAACTTGCTGTAGGTATCCTTGACACCCTCTTCATCGAATTTGGTGGGTACCCATGGCGGCGAGACAGCCAGCAGATACCATCTGAGCGTATCAGCACCGTACTTCTCGATTATCTCCCACGGATCGACCGTGTTGCCCTTCGATTTAGACATCTTCTGACCGCTCTTGTCGAGCACCAGGTTATTAACCAGCACGTTTTTGTAGGGCGACTGGTCGAAGAGAAAGGCCGAGATCGACATTAGAGAGTAGAACCAGCCTCTGGTCTGGTCTATGCCTTCGCAGATGAAATCGGCCGGGAAAAGCTTTTCCATAAACTCCTCTCTGTTTTCGAAGGGATAGTGGTGCTGGGCGACCGGCATCGCACCGGAGTCGAACCAGCAGTCTATGACCTCGGGAGTCCTGCCCATCGTTCCTCCACACTCGCAGCGAAGATGCACGTCATCGACGTACGGTCTGTGGAGCTCTATGTCCGGCGTTATCTCCTCGATAGCCTTCTCGACGAGCTCCTGTCTTGAACCTACCGAGGCAAGCGAGCCGCAGCTTTCGCATTTCCATACGTTCAACGGCGTTCCCCAGTATCTGTCTCTCGAGAGCGCCCAGTCAACCATGTTTTCGAGCCAGTTGCCGAAGCGCCCCTCGCCGACGAACTTTGGATACCAGTTAACCGTGTTGTTTATCTCTATCAGTCTATCTTTGTAGGCAGTTGTCTTTATATACCAGGATTTTCTGGCGTAGTAAAGCAGTGGCGTATCGCAACGCCAGCAGAAAGGGTAGGAGTGAGTCAACCTGTCCTTCTTGAAGAGGAGGTCTCTGTCCTTGAGGTAACGAATAATCTGCGGGTCGGCATCTCTGACGAACATCCCCGCCCATGGCGTTACTTCTTTTGTGATCTTCCCTTCTCTATCGACCAGCTGGAGCATCGGCAGATCGAACTTCTTTCCCAGTATATTGTCGTCCTCGCCGAAGGCTGGCGCCATATGGACGATGCCGGAACCGTCTTCAAGCGAGACGAAATCGCCGAGTACCACATAGAAGGCTTTCTTATCGACCTTTCCATAAGGAATAAGCTGCTCGTATTCCATCTTAAAGAGCTCTCTGCCTTTCATCTCTCCAACGATACTGTAATGCTCCTCGCTTCCGAGAAGGGTGGCCAGTCTCTCCCTTACAAGGTAGTAATACTCCCTCTCGCCAGTGTCGAGTGTAACTTCGACCTTTACATAGTTGAAATCAGGGTTTACGGCCAGCGCAACGTTGGAAGGCAGCGTCCAGGGAGTGGTCGTCCAGACCAGGAAGTATTCGTTGTCTTTGCCCTTCAGTTTGAACTTGACGTATATCGAATCTATTGTCTCGTCCCTGTAGCCCTGCGCCACTTCGTGAGAGGCCAGAGGCGTGCCGCATCTGGGGCAGTAGGGCATTATCTTGTGCCCCTCGTATATGAAGCCGGCATCGAAGTACTGCTTGAGAATCCACCATACCGATTCGATGTAGTCATCGTTGAGCGTGATATAGGGATGTTCCATATCTATCCAGTAACCAATGCGCTCGGTCATCTTCTTCCACTGGCTCTCGTACTTCCATACCGATTCCTTGCACTTATGGTTGAACTTCTCGATGCCGTAGTCCTCAATCTCCTGCTTCGACGAAAAGCCGAGTTGCTTCTCGACTTCGATCTCTACAGGGAGACCGTGAGTGTCCCAGCCGGCTTTCCTCTTCACCTGGTATCCTTGCATAGTCTTGAAACGACATATGCAGTCTTTCAGAGTTCTGGAAATAACGTGGTGAATACCGGGCTTCCCGTTTGCCGTTGGCGGCCCTTCGAAAAAGACGAACTCCGGATATCCCTCCCTCTCGTTCACGCTCCTCTCCGGGAGTGCATTTTCGCGCCAGTAAGAGAGAATCTCCTCCTCCCTCTTGGCAGCGGGACGTTTCAGGTCCACATCTTTAAACCCCGACATAATAAGTCTCCTCCTGTCCTTATATATTTCAAAATCCGATGATTCAATTATGAACGTTGCTCTTGAGGTTTTCATTAAGGGAAAAGTAACATGCGGTGCGCGAGAGAAAAGACCGGACATGATCGCGGTCTGTGAAGGAAAATTCAGATTATAATCCCCGGTTCAGTCTTTGCGGCCGTCACGGTTACATCTCCTCCTGGCTCTCTCGACTCGATGTATAAATAATACAATACATTGGCACTTTGTCAAGCCGACAACAACCGTGAAGAGCAAAAGAGTCGTCCAAGGTACTTGGAAAAAGCGTCAATTATCCCAAATCGTGTACCCATCCTTCGAAAAAGCACGATGGTTACTAGTGAGAAATACAAGATCGTTCAATCGCAGGACTCAGGCTCCTTCTCCTCGGGAATTCCCAGCTCTTTCAACGTCGCCCGTACCCAGGCAAGTGAGTTTTCTATCAGAGGTCCGCCCATGCCTTCGCATTCCATGCTTATGTAGCCGTCGTATCCGTGCTCTTTGAGCAGTCGAAGTATAGTTTTTATGTTTCCGGCGTTCACCCCGTCTCCGATGGCCGAGTGGCTTATCCCAATTCCCGTATCCTTTCCTCTCATAGCAGCCGCCAGACTCTCAGATACATCTTTGATATGTACGTGCCTTATCTTCCCGATGAAACGTTTACAGAATTCCACAGGATCGTTGCCTGCGATGAAGCTGTTTCCCGTATCCAGGTTTAGTCCCAGGCGGTCACTATCGACGAAATCGAGCATCAATTCGAGGAGGTCAGGGTTGGTAGTGAAGTAGCCGTGGACTTCTATATTTATGTTGATTCCGTAGAGCTCGGCCGTCTCGACGATGGTACCGTATGCCCTTCTCATAAGTTCGAGAGCTTCACCGTCGCTTAAGCCGGCCGGTTTTTTCAGTCCGTCGGTCGTGGCGATGTTGGGACAGCCGGCGATTTTAGCCCATGGCAAGGACTTCAATACGTACGGAACGCCGTAATACAAACCATCATTGCCCGAGAGCGGGAAGGCCGAATCGATTTGTGAAAGCGAAACACCGTAGCTCTCCATCTTTTTTCGCATCTTCATCGGGTCTTCCGCGAGCGACACGTGTGGAAAATAACCCAGACCGTGAATCCATGAGACACCGTCTATCACTCCTGGTTCAATGAAGTGTACATCGTTCTTTTCTGCCCATTGGAGAGCCTTTTCGAAGTTGAATACTGCCGAGTTGAAAGCATCTGTGTGGAAGCTTATCTTCATTGCTGTTCCCCCTTTAAAGTGATCTTACTATCTCTTCCCTTTCACGGAAGTAACTCACTGAATCGCTAACCAGCTTCTCCATAACATCTACATTACATGGCTGTGTGGACAATACATAAGGGTCGGGGTACGGTCCGAGCGGTTCGAAGGTAAGAAATCTACCGGGTCTATTCATGCCTACCAGATAAGAGGCCATTATGACCGTGTCAATATCTATCATTCCCTTTCCCGGTGCATCCCTGTTGCTGTCGGCGATGTGGAGGTTCACCAGCCTATTGCCACATTCGAGGATGGCACGGCCAATGTGCCTTTCCTCGTTGAGCATATGATATATGTCACCGTTAAGATGCGCGATGGCAGGCTCATCGACTGAAGCGATATAGTCTATGGCCTCGCCCGTGGTGTGGACGATGCTAACCTCGGCGGAACGTATAGGCTCTATGGCGGCAGCCACTCGACGCGCAGAGAAGGCTTTAGCGCAAGTTTTTAGGTTCTTCGCACTCCGCTCTAATTCCTGTGAATCTATGGCTTCCGGCCTTCCCACGGCGCCGGGTACGACTATCATGTATTTTCCGCCGAACTTTGAGAGGAAGTCGATCTCTCCGAATATATATTCGATCGCCCTTTTGGAGATATCTACATCGGGGCTGGAGAGATCTCTCTCCGGCGAGAAGAGACCGCAGACACCAGAAATAGCCATGTCGTACCTCTCGAGTGCCGACCTCACCTTTTCGACTTCCATCGAAACGTCGCCTTTGAGCTCCACAAAGTCCAGTCTGTTTCTCTTAAGCCTCTCCAGAGAGTTCTCGATGGGTTCAAGACCGAACATCCAGACGCTCCATGATAGGTCGATTCTTCTGGTGAACCTTTCCGATTCCCGGTGTTTTTCTTTCAAATAAAGTTCGCGGATTCTGTCGTTCTCGATCTCGAAGTTTTGTCTTTTCACCGCTCCTCATCCTTTCTTTCGGAGGAAGTTCTTATCTTTCCGCGCTTCCTGTAAGTGCTGAGCACGCTGATTGCCAGCGAGGCTATTATGAGAACACCGAAGGTGACGGTCTGAAAGTAGGGATTGACCCTGAGCATGTTTAACGAGTTGGATATTAAACCCATGAGAAGCACACCGAAGAAGGTTCCGATTATCCTACCCTTCCCACCTGAAAGCGGCGTTCCGCCGATGACGACCGCTCCGATCGCCTTTAGCTCGATCCCGCTACCTGTTGAAGGCTGTGCCGCACCGATTCTTGAAAGCAGCACCATGGAGGCTATACCTATAAAGATCCCGTTCAAGAGGAAAGCCATAAGTTTGGACCTGTTCACAGAGATTCCAGATAGGTAGGCGGCCGAAGGGTTGCTTCCGACGGCGTAAGTCCGCCTGCCCAATTTGGTGTACGAGAGGAGGAAGTGAACGATTATATAAGCCCCTATACTGATTATGAAACTAAAAGGAAGGATCTGCCAGAGACGTGCAGTTCCGATGAACTCGAACTGTCCGTATATAGTCTGGAAAGAGCCTTTGGTTATTGCCAGGGCTACACCCTGGAAAACACTGGTGAAGGCGAGAGAAGTTATAAAGGACGGAGCCTTGAAAGCTCTTGCCGTTATACCCACAAGCAAACTGTTAAAAACGGCCAGCGCGATTCCCACGATAACCGGAAGCAGATAGCCGTTGCTGCTCTTTATCATCATGGCCATCACACAAGAAGAGAGTCCGATGTTGGCTCCGACCGATATATCTATCTCCCCGGAGATTATCAAGAGCGTCATGCCCGAGGAGACTATTCCAAGAACCGCTATCTGCTCGAGTATGTTCATGATGTTGCTGGTTGTAAAGAACCTGGGGTTGACTATTCCGGTTATGACCGCGATAATAATCTCCGCCACTAGAAGGAAAAACCACTGGCTTCTAAGTATCGAACTCCTCCTTCTCGAAAGTACTTTTTTTGTCTCTTGAGAAGCCTCCGTACTATTCATTGCAATTACCTCCCAAACTTCATTGTACTCCTATGAAGCGCTTGATAAGATCCTCTTCCTTTATCCCTGTATTGTCAAGTATCTCCACGAGCCGGCCATAGCGCATGACACCGATCCTGTCGCTCATCGAAAGAAGTTCTGGCATGTCGGAAGAGATCATGATTATGCTCTTCCCCCTTTTTGCCAGTCCGGTCATCAACTCGTAGATCTGCTCTTTGGCACCAATATCTACTCCTTTGGTGGGTTCATCGAAGATATAGACGAGCGAGTCATCGATCAGCCAGCGTCCTATAATTATTTTTTGCTGGTTTCCGCCCGAGAGTTCCTCAATCTTTTGCGATTCATCTTGAACGGTCACCGATAGATTGTTGACGATTTCGTTCGTTAGATTTCTCTCCTCACGGTTTTTAAGCAAAAAACCCTTGAAGTTCTCACTGTGGACCAGTGATGAGTTTTCGACGATATCACGGCCGTTGAGCATAGCCAGCTTTTTGCGGTCTTCGGTTATCAGTGCGATCCCCTTTCTGATGGCATCCCCAGGTGATTTGATTCTGAGCTTTCTTCCATTCAAAACCACTTCGCCTCTGTCGGGCCTCTCGGCACCAAAGATCAGAGATACCAGTTCACTGCGGCCAGAACCCACCAGACCGCCCAGTCCGAAGATCTCACCACGCCTCACAGATAAGGTAACATCTTCCACAATACCGGTTTTGCCAAAATCTCTAATCTCAAGCTGCGCATCTCCTATCTCGACGGAGTTTCTCTTATAGAAAAGCGAAGCGTCGCGTCCGACCATCTTTCTTATGACTTCATCGACCTTTATATCGGCAACGTTATAGGTTCCCATGTCTACGCCATCCTTGAGGATCGTTACACGGTCTCCTATCTCGAAGATCTCCTCGAGATAGTGGGATATATATATTATCCCGATACCCCTCTGTCTGAGTTTTCTGATAATGTCCATCAACGCCTGAGTTTCATCTATCCCAAGTGAACTGGTCGGTTCATCCATAATCAGCACTTTGGAGTCCCTGTAGAGGGCCTTGACGATTTGGAGCATCTGCTTCTGGGAAGCCGATAGCTCATCCACCAGAACATTCACCGGGAGGTTCATCTTCAGGGTGTCGATGATCTCCCCAACTCTTTTCTCCTGTCCGTGGCTGTCAACGATCAGCGGAAATCTGCCGGCCTTTTCGTCACCAAGAAACACGTTATCGGCCACCGTTAAGGAATCTACAAGCTCGGCGTCCTGATATATAGTTGAGATACCAAGCTCTATCGACTGTCTGGGGTTGAGAGAGCCGACGGTCTTTCCTCCGATGAATATATCCCCTGCTTCGGGAGAAATGGCGCCCGAAAGGATCTTTATGAGAGTCGATTTTCCGGCTCCATTCTCACCGACCAGACAGTGCACCTCGCCTTCCATAAGGTCGAAAGAAACGCTGTCCAGCGCTCTGTGATGGCCGTATATCTTGACCAGGTTATCCATTTTGACGAGTTCTTTCCGCTCCATGATATTCTCTTCCCCTCACAAAAATATGAACAAAACGGGGATGAAGGTCTGTCCCTACATCCCCATAACATCTCACTCTCAGTAGAGAGAATTGTATTGCGGGAAGTATTCTCTGGTCAGTTCGATCCAGACGGGATCGATGTCCCATGGAACGACCTTCGTTTTGTCATCGATCGTTTCGGGCGTTATCGGAGTGTTCGGCAGCAGGATCTGCTGATCGTGTTCCTTTATCAAGCCCTGTGTATATGCGTGGAGCGCGAGGAAGGAAACGAACCCTTCCCAGCCTGGCGAGGTGGAGATCGAGTACATTATACTGCCTTCCTTTATCAGTTCGATACCGTACGGGGCACCGTTGGTGGTTATGACCTTGATCGGATTGTTGAGTAGACCTCTTGTCTTGAGCATTCTGACTATTGCTGCGGCCATCTCCTCGTTGAAGCTGAAGAGTATGGAGAAATCGTAACCGGATTCTATCAGGTCCTGGGCCTGGTCGACGGCAACGGTCGGGGTGTACTTTCCGTCTCTTATCGCCACAATCGTGTTCACTCCAAGCTTTTCGACTTCCGGTTCAAAGGTACCACGGAACATCTGGACCGGGACGTGTTCGAAGAGCCCCATTATACAGGCTATCTTCTCTCCCGGGTAGTTCTTGGCAATGTGGTTCGCTACGTTGATACCCATACCCTCCCAGTCGAAATCGATACAGGCCACTATGTCGTGCTCAGACTGGAGAACCTGCCCAACGTTGTCGGTAACAACCAGCGGAATTCCAGCCATGCCGGCCTCTCTGGCGGCTATGAAAGCGCCGTTCGGATTGAAAGAGAAGACACACATACCATCAACACCCATGTTGACCAGAGTGTTGATATTGGCGATCTCCTTCTCGGTATCGTAGTCGGAGTTCAGTACAACGACTTCTACACCCACCAGACTCGCCGCGTACTGGAAGCCCTCTACATCCTTTCTGTACCACGTATCCGGACCGGGTGTCACATATCCATAGGTGAGTTTGGCATAAAGTGTGGTCCCACCCATGAAGATCATGACCAGCAGTACCAGAAGTACGGGAACTCTGACTTTCTTCACAGCGATTACCTCCTTTTGATGATCTACAGGGAACAAAACGATGGAGCAGTACTATTGCTGAGATATTTCGGCATTCATAAGAATTATACCAACTTGTCAGTCAGATAAGCTCATCTACCCGGTGGTACTCTATTGTCTTATCAGCCAACTATGGCTATTCAGGAGCCTCCATTTGTAATATCCTGAGATTCTCAGGCCGTTGCTCGTAAATCCGACTCCTAATTGTTTTCCGCAATCAAAAATAAGATGCGCTGTCATTCACCGATCTTTAGCTTTCTGCTAGACAGCTTTTTGAGAAAGATAAGTAGATAACCGGCCACCACGAAGAGCGATGCAATGACTATTATGAACAGCAATAGATTCCAGACGGATCCTATCCCCGATGGATACGGCGCTCCGGGATTGAGAAACCAGTAGGGATAAAAACCCGTCATCATTCCCCTGACGATCGAAACCAACGCGTAGAAAAGCGGATAAAGTGCCCAGACGAGAGGATAGAAAGATCTGTAACGTACTTTCTTCTCAAAGAAGATCCAGTAAATCAACATCATAAGCGGGGTTACGTAATGGAGCAATATGTTGGCCAAAAGTGCCAGTCCCGAAGGTTTATAAAAAGTCGAAAGGAGGAAGTGATAAATTACCGCCGTCACCATTATCCACAGAGTGACTCCTCCGGTGAGTATTCTGAGGATCTTGCAATCTCCGGCTCTCCTTGAATCGACCGCGATTTCCAGAGCAATAACGATCGCTACGAAGAGGTTCGTCTGTATTGTGTAATAGCTGAATATATTCAGGGCACCGCAGACATTCCCGACCAAGAACAGCTGCAGAAGTATTCCCGATAGCGCCGAAACAAAAAGCGACCAGCGAAAAATGGAAGTGATTCTCATACGGCTCCTTTCTTGCACGTAATAATAATGATTCTACACTTTACAGAAGAGGCTTGCCAACTCTGCCGTTCCGGCAAACCGGATGATATATTAGTATTGTTTAACCACATTCATTATGGACGGAGGGAAGGATTTGAAAAGAAATCCCGCATTGAGAATATCGTTATTGCTTATAGCCTTTCTACTAACTTCGGTCTGGCTCTTTGCCACCGAACCTGAAATAGGTGAAATGGTGCTGGTCGAGAGGGGTACCTTCATTATGGGAGATGCTTCTGAGAACGCCGAGCATGGTGAAAGACCTGCACACGTGGTGACGCTCACTTACGACTTTTTTATCGGTAAGTACGAAGTAACTTTCGATCAATATGATGTCTTTTGCGACGCCACCGGCAGGAGCAGGTCTGGAGACAGAGATTGGGGTAGGGGTCTCATGCCGGCAATAAATGTCAGTTGGTGGGACGCAATAGCTTACTGTAATTGGCTAAGCGAAAACGAAGAATTGCCACTGGCTTACGATATCAATGGCAATTTTCTCGATACAGATGGGAACATCACTTTTGATCCCTCTTCGGTGGCGGGCTACAGATTGCCAACCGAAGCCGAGTGGGAGTTCGCCGCGCGAGGGGGAAACGAGAGTCACAACTACGCCAGAGCAGGTGGCAACAACGTTGAAAACGTAGCTTGGTACAAATTGAACGCTTCGAGCAAGACCCATGAAGTCGGGGGAAAAGCGCCGAACGAACTCGGCCTTTACGATATGAGCGGAAACGTCTGGGAATGGGTGAGCGACCGGTACGGACTGTACGGCGAGGCACCGCTGACAAACCCCTTCAACGGAACGGAAGGTACCTTAAGAGTCAACCGCGGGGGTAGCTGGATCGATTGCCAGATGGGTGTTCGGATAATCTGCCGTGGAAGCAGCCTGCCAACATACGCCAACGTCAACGTTGGATTTAGAATAGCCAGAACGGAGCGATAAAAGCCATTTTCAATTACCATATGAGAGAAAACGAAGCAGTCGCCTCTTATATTTCTTGTCGTCTTCTTGGATGAGATAATATTATAAATAAATGAAGCATATACGAACTTATTAAACCGTTATTGTTTTATCCGTTTTAGTTGATAAGATATAAGTGCAGTGGTTCTTGAATTGAGGTGTTCAATACAGGTTTATTGTCCTTTACGAAAGTGGCGGAAGACATCGAACCAAAATTACAGCTATGGGAACCTCAGGCGAACACCGCAAAACTAAAGGTCTGGGAGATGAGATGATAGCCCTTAAGGAATTGACGGATTCCATTGGCGATGTTTTTTACATAATCGATATGAAGGCACATCTGATTTACGTGAATGGCAATACCGAAGATATGTACGGCTATTCGGTTGGCGAGATGCTGGCCCTATCTTTTCAGGAAATTGATATGAGCACCGTTGAGAGATTCCAGAGAAACTGTGAAAACGCTACAATCGGAAAGTCCTATTCTATCGAGACGATGCACCGCAGGAAAGATGGTACGCTCTTCCCGGTACGGCTTAATTTAACACTCATTGAAAAGGGAAGCGAAAGGCTCCTGGTAGGCCTGGCGAGCGATCTCTCCACCAGAAAGAATGGCGAAGCGGAAGCTGCAAAGATATCGAGAACTCTTCCAGAATTTGAAGATGATTTCGAACCGCCCGAATTGGAAGACCTGATAGACTTCCAGTCTATACATTCGTTGATGGATGATTTCTACAAGCTCACGAAAATTACTATCTCGATAATAGACAACCATGGAAAAAGCCTGGTTGCCACCGGCGGACGCAGTATCTGCTCCATTTTGGACTGCGTGGATCTCCAAACACCCCGCAACTGCATGATCGACTATCTAAAGATGGCCGAGAACGTTGAAGCCGGTGCCTTCAGGTTGTACAAATGCGCGAACAATATGTGGCAGATGGTAACGCCCATCTTTGCAGGCGACATACGTCTTGGAAGCATCTATCTCGGTCAGTTCTTCATGGAGGGCGAAGAGATAGACTACGAATTTTACCGTCGTCAGGCCAAAGAGCGTGGCTTCGATGAAGAGAAGTGTTTGGAGGCAATCGAAGGCCTGCCAAGATTGAAAGTTGAAACGGTAGATACCATAACAAGCTTTTATTCGAAGTTTGCAAATATAGTGGCTGTTCGAAGTCTCTCTAGCATGGAACTCACACGTACAACCGCACAGAGAGACAGGCTCAACAAGACTGTAATCGATAATGAAAAGAGATATGCACTCTTTGTAGAGCATACCGACGATCTGGTCCTTATGATCAACTCCGACGGAATACTGACTTATGTATCGCCGGCCGGTGAAAGGCTTTTCGGTTACGCGATGGAGAATCTTATAGGCCATTTGTACGGGGAGTTCATTCATCCCGATGACCTAAAAATTGTCATGGATGCTCTGGGGAGATCATTCAACGAGGGCCCCCACCATACCACATCCACACTTGAATTCAGGATTCGCCATGCGGACGGGAGCTGGGAGTGGCTTTCGGCAAGCGGCTATGTAACCAAAGACTGTGAAGACTGCCCCAGTTATTTCATAGGCATCGCCAGGGACATAACCGGAAGAAAAAACACCGAAGAGGCATTGAAACGGTCCGAGGAAGAGAAATCCTTGATACTCAACGCAACCAAAGAAACTATAGTTTATTACGACAGAGATCTCAGAATAAACTGGATCAACAGAGCTATGGCGAAGCGTTTGGGCATGGAGGTCGGCGACCTGATAGGAAAAAAGTGCTTCACAATCTGGAAAGCCGGTGAGAAGTGCAACGACTGCATACTGGAAAGGGTAATCAAAAGCCGTGAGCAGAAAAAAATGGAACTCACCAACGAAATGGGCGAGTTCTGGCTTGTGCGGGCCTATCCAGTTATGGGGACGGACGGAGAGGTATCGGGCGTTGTGGAAGTCAGCGAGGACATCACCGAAAGAAAGCGGGCTTCCAAAAAGCTGGAGGCAGCCTTCGACGCATTGGTCCGCACCGCGTCTGATATAGTGAGCGCAAGAGATCCCTACACAGCCGACCATCAGAGAAACGTAAGCAAACTCGCGGTGGCGATGGGTAGGGAAATGGGACTGAATGACGAGATCTGCGAATCCATAAGGGTAGCCGGCTTGCTTCACGATATAGGCAAAATAACCGTTCCAACGGAGCTTTTGACCAGACTGGGAAAACTTAACGAAATAGAATTCGACCTTATAACTCACGAAGTGCGTGAAAGTAACGGAGAAATGAATCAGAGAGGCAAGACAAAGGAAAAAGGTCATTGAAAAAGGAATAGAGAAGGGAAGAATAGAAAACCGGACGC
>NZ_DAOSEH010000035.1:0-22101 GCF_035363035.1 Mesotoga sp.
CCGTGGGGCTGCCACTGTCGAAACCTTGTGATGTACTCAAATTCCCGTGAAGGATCTCCCGAAAGGGAGATTTTTCATTATGTAGAAGACTTAAAGCAATATCCAGTCGACTGCGGCAGCCATATGCAATTGGCGAAGATTTTGACTTTGCCAGTACCAATTCGTGCGGCCAGTCTCCTATCTGGTCAGCTCCTGATGCTTCCGATCTTGAGTCCCCCTGAGAGAGGTGGCGGCACGCTCCTGTCGATGAAGTGTATCAGCTTTCGGGTTTGTCTCCTACTGGACATTCTTGACTTAGCTGGGTGGGTTGTCGTCTCTAACCTCTATCGCATTGCCTATTCCTCCAAGAAGAAAGCGATGCAAAATCTTTCTGCAGTATGTTACGCAAAAAAACAAATTATCTATTCCTTGATAAGTTACTTTTTACAATCCAGATGAGGCTATGGATCTTACAGGCAACGCTAGAATTGAATATTCGTATGATATAGTAATTAGTATAATATTTTTGATTTAACCAATAGAATGAAACAGAAGTGATCTGGGAGAGTGGGATTAGGAGGAGTTTTATGAAAGGATTTTCGGAACTGAGGTTCGCCGGACCCAAATTAGTCTTCGTTGTCTTTCTCATTATGTTCTCGCTCATGTTCTTGCCGTTTCATGTTTTCCAGTCCGAAACAGTCGCATACACCCAAAGGGTTTATTCGGACATCTACCAGAAGGCCGTTGACGCTCTTCTAACAACTCTGTCCATCGGTTATTTTCAATGGAATGCTATGTTCAATGCATTTGAAACTGAAAACTATGAGTTCATCGACAGTATGTTTGAAGAAATACTCAACGACATTTCTCCTGTGAGATCCATAAATGTAATTGAGAGACCGAAGGAATTCTCGGCCGCTAAGGACTACGAGTTGTTCGTGGCAAATGAAGAGCTTTATGCCTATACGAACGTGAGGGACAGCCTGGCGGACAATACTACTGAAAGATTTGTAGTAATGGTTTCAATAGACAAACGTCTAGTTCTTGAAAGCCTTTCCATGGCCGACAGAATAAGCTTTTCAAATAAAGGGGACGAATTATTCGCATATGGTCTTCATGTCGATATAAAGGGTTACGACCTATACAACTGGCTGGTGTTTCACGCCTTTGCATCTGGATTAATTGGAGTCCTCCTCATGATGGAAGTTCTCGCGATCGCGTTTTCCAGGTATCATCAGACCCAGGGTCTGCAGACTACAGTCTATATGTGGGAGATGCAGGACCCATACACAACATTTCATTCGAAAAATGTGGCCATAATTGCCGAAGCTCTCGGAAAGAGACTTAAGCTCAAGAAGAAGAAGCTCGTCGAGCTTGTAAACGGTGCCAAGCTTCACGATATAGGAAAGATGGGGATCTCGACAAGCATTCTCAGAAAGCGCGGTCCTTTGAACGAAATAGAATGGGAAGTAATGTTGAGTCACCCTGAGCGCGGGAAGAGATTGCTCGAGCAGTTCAAGTATCTTGGAAAATACATACCTTACGCATACATGCACCATGAAAGAGAAGACGGTTCAGGATACCCTCTAGGACTGAAAGGGGAAGAGATTCCCTTTGAAGTGAAGATTCTCGCGGTTGCCGATGTATTCGAAGCTCTCACGGCCAACAGACCATACAGGGAGGCTTATTCCTTCCCACAAGCGGCCGAGATGATGACAGAGATGCCGCTGGACCAGGAGATAGTGTCCGAACTGTGCAAGGCGCTACCGGAACTGGAAAAGGAATTGAGTGATAGAGGAGCTAGCGGAGACACCTGGGTAAAAGTTGTTTAGAGTAGCTTTCTCAATGCCGTACGTTTTTTGAATCTGATTAACGATTCACATACAAATAATGATGGGCATTGATAGATGCCAAAGACGGGATAATACTTATATAAAGCCGAGAAGAAAGAGAAGAAACGCGAGGGAATTCGATAAAAAACAGGGAAAAAATGAATCATGGAGGTATCTACTGCATTAATCACTAACTATAAGGAGGATTTAGGTGAAATTGGCCTTCAAAAACACTCGTATAACCGATTCGCCAGACAACTCCCTCGCGAGCTAATGAGTAATGATACTACAAATCGTTGTGGAAACTCAAGTCTCAACTAATACATTTGAATTAACAAAGAACCGTCGGTCGATAGGAACAGCAGGAGAAAGGCTCATGATGCTCTCCCCTCTTTTCAAGGACCACTTGTAACGCTTCCGGAGGTCTGCATACAACGGCGGACGGTTGGTGGAGAACGACTTTTCGCAACGACAGATTACAAAAACCGGAGGACAACTTGCACACGATCCTCCGGTTTGTTTTCGTTGTTGAAACGCCCGCACTGACGGCTTTTATCTCGTCAGTTCAGGTACGCTTCGAATCCTTTTTGCATCAGATCGTTGTAGTTGGGAATGTTCGAGTAGGCCAGATCGGTGCCGAACATCATGTTGTAGCTGTTCACCAGCGCCTCAACGGTCGCCAGGTGCATTCCCACTCTGTGCTTTAGCGGATATTTTTCGTCGTAGAGCGTGTCGGGGTTTTCGCGCCATATGAAGTCGAACCCGGGGTTGGGAGATTCCACCAGAAAAGAGATGCTCCCAGTGGCATCGCCAATCTCTCTATGGCTTAGTCCCCTGAACTGGATGTTCGATTCTTCCAGTTTCAGCGAGACTCCGTAGTTGAACTCTATCTCCATAGTTGCCAGAGCCCCGATCTCCATACCTCTCTGGTGACATACCAGCATGTAGGCCAGTCTGCCGCCGGGCACTTTCACTCCATTGACGATGTCGTAATTGTCCGGCGTGTCGCTCTCGTGCATATCCAGGTTGAAATCGACCTTCTCCTTCTTTATGAGCTCCATTATTGCGAAGGCGAGCTTCTCGGTCGGAGTTCCGTCGGGCCGTCCCGGGTAATTGCGGTTCAGGTTTCTCGACTCGTAACCGGGTAATTCTTGACCCGAAGGATAGTGGAGATACACTTCCGGATCGGGCCGGCCCTGGTCGTTGACATCTGTGTTCCTGTCGCCATAGACGAGGAAGCGTGGCCCGCTCTTAGACTGTATTTGCAAAAAGTGATCAGGCTGATTGGGATAGAAAACCGTGGCGATAGAAGCCCCGCTGCTGTTGCTGAAGGGAATTACGATCACCCTGCCGCGCTCGACTATCGCGTTTTCTATGAATATAGTCGCCGCTACTGTGCCCGCGATCTCCATGGCGTGTGTGCCACCCATCAGAAGGAAGGTCGGCCCGGCTTTCCCGCTGTCCATGAAGTAGACAACCGTGTCCATGTTGGTACCTTCTAGCGGTTCGAAGTAATAGGAGAGCCACTTCGTTTCCGTGACCCCGTAACCCGGCCGGATATCTGGCCTGAAGAAAGCCGCCAGCGAAAGCGACGTTCCCATAAGGATCAGCAGTATTACAAGTAATTTTTTCATTGCGCAGTACCTCCGTTCATAGCCGAAACTCTCGTCAGGTTAAGTGCTCCAACTCTCCAAAAACTTAAAACTCCGGCGCCGATGCCCCTCCTTCTCTCCTGAAAGCTCCTATTCCTATCATGAGCCCGTCGGGCTGTACCTGGATAAGGTTTAGAGAGCCGAAAGAGCGGTAGGGGAACTGGAATTCTCTCACCTTGTGGCCCATTATCTTCTCCAGGAAAAGCCTCGAGGATTCGGGGAAGCCCGTTTCCATTCTGAATTCCGGGTAATTAGGAGATCCGATGAGCTTGGGTGTCATCTGGGCCTCGTCGAGAGTCATTCCAAAGTCTATCAGGTCAACGATGACATTTGTTATGGTGGACTGTATGTAATATCCACCCGGTGTTCCAATCAGGTACACGACTTTTCCGTCCTTCTCGATTATCGTCGGGCAGATCGTGGTAACCGGTCTCTTGCCCGGAACGAGGCCCCTTGAAGTCTCGTCGAGGGTGAAGTTTCCCATTTCGTTGTTTATGAAGAAACCGTCAAGGTAGACGCCCGAACCGAAGAAGCCTGACAGAGTCTGTGTCCATGCAACGGCGTTTCCATTTCTGTCGATAACGGCGAAATGCGTCGTATCCTGGCCGACATCGGCGGTAGAAGGTACCAACTCTATGACTCCTGCTTCAGCTAGCAGAGCTTCGACGTAAGAGTCGGTCTCTTCGAAGAGATGGGGTTTGCCGATATAGTCGGTGTAGTAAAGGGCGCTGTCGAGAGCCTGGTTAAGATCGATGTTCATGAACCTGGTTTTGGAGTATTCTTTGCTGATCAGGGTTTCTACCGGCACGTAAACATACGCCGGGTCACCGCTGTAGGAGAGCAAATCGATCATCGCGAACGTGAGCGCCTGATTGATGATGTTCATCACCAGCGGATCGTCCCAGGCGAACGCGGAGAGGTTGAAATGCTCGAGTATGTTCAGAGTCTCCAGCAAATAGGGACCCCCGACCGGTATGCCAGGAACGAATAGGTCGTATTCTCTGTAAGTACCGTGAAGCGGCGTTTTTACAAGCGCCCTGTAATTGACGAGGTCGCTCTTCCTCAGCAGGCCGCCCCTGGACTGCATCAGAGCATCGATCTTGTCGGCAAGCGTTCCATTGTAGAAGGCCTGCGGACCGTTCTCCGCCAGATACTTGTAGGTTTCCGCCAGTTCAGGATTGGTGGCTATGTCACCGGCTTCCCAGGCGAAAAGACCTTCTTTCAGGAAACCGGGGGCGTTTTCGAGCAGGACATCGTAGCTACCACCACACGATGAGGCGAATGTGTAGTTGACTTCAAAGCCTTCGCTCGCGAGCCTTATCGCAGGTGCGATCAATTCTGCGAATGGGAGAGAGCCTCCATAAAGCCAGAGTTCGATGATGCCGGCCAGAACACCCGGCGTACAGATGCTCAACGGCCCGGTCCTGAAATCGGAAGCCTTCAAACCAAGCTCAGCCGCGGTGGCAATAGAGGCAAGTCCCGGTGCCGAGCTCCTGAAGTCGACGGCGATCTTTTCTCCGTTGAAGGAAACGACAGCGTAACCCTCTCCACCGATTCCCGAAGCGTAGGGTTCAACGACCCCCAGCGCTAGACTGACGGCGATCGCCGCATCGATAGCGTTTCCACCTTTCTCGAGAATCTCGGCACCGGCAGCGGCGGCGTACGGGTTTCCGGCCGCGACCATACCGGTATTTGAAGCCTGCAGCTTTCCGACACTCGCGGTAATTACTGAAAAGCCAATTCCCACCAACAATAAAAGACAGAAGAAAGTAAGAACAATTCTTTTCATACAAAACCTCCCAAATGAGTTGCTCACCGCAATTAAGCGATGGTTGAACAAGAAAAGCGGTTCGACGGGTTCCGGCTGTTGAATCAATTATACAGCGAAAGAGCGAAGAGCCGTCCTCGGAAAGAGCGAGATGAGGAGAGAGAGAAGAGAGAGTAAGAGGCGTGTGGAGCATCGTCAGTTCCTATTTTCGCTCTCGCCTTCTCGTGAGCGAAGCGAACTCTCGATGCTCTTTCTCTCGGTTCTTACTCACCACCACTCACCACCCTCCATGGTTCTTTATGGTCTATAATTGGTCGTATTCCACTTTCCGCTGCCGGTTAATCAAAACTACCTGACGAACTCTCGTGCTTTCGTTGAAGAATTCACCGTCAAAAGCTCTCGTTCAAGTGAAGGAGGGAAAATGGCATGAAAGATTTAAAGAGAGTTCTCTTCACGCTACTGGTTACAGCAGTTTTTCTGTGCTTTACGGACACTGCCGTCGCCACTGGACGGATAATGCCCGAAGATTTCGAGTATCTGGGTGCCTTTCTGGTGCCGCAGTGGATAGACGGGACACCGGATGCAGAAAGCTGGGAGTGGGGAGGCATGTCTATGACCTACGACCCGTCGGGCGATCCGAAAGGGAAGAAGGACGGCTTTCCCGGCTCCATCTACGGTACGGGCCACGATGTCTGGAACCTTGTCTCGGAAATAGATATACCAGTCCCGGTGATCTCACCCACCAGGAGCATTTCGGACCTCAACACTGCCCGTACCCTCCAGCCGTTTGCCGATGTCAAGGACGGACTCTTCGCCTGGGCCGAAGAGATGCCCCGCGTGGGACTCGAAATACTGGAGCCGCAGGGAGCACAGAGTTCCAGGAAACTGTATCTCTGCTGGGGTGCGCATTTCCAGGACGAATACTTCTATACGCATATGTGGTGCGAGACCGATCTGGATGATCCCCGCCCGGCCGGAGCCTGGAGGATAGAAGGGATCAATTCGTACAACGGGAACGACTACCTTTTCGCGATCCCTTCTGAATGGGCCGATCTCTACACACCTGGAATGCGTCTGGCGACGGGACGGTACCGGGATGGCGGATGGTCTGGTTTCGGGCCTACGCTGGCGGCTATCGGCCCCTGGAATCAGGGTAACCCACCTCCCGACGGAACGACTCTCCAGTCGGTTGTTCTGATCAAATACTCCGATTACTTCGAGGGAGAACCCGAACCATGGTACCAGATGAACGGTTACGCCCATTCGGACGAATGGACCGGAGGAGCCTGGCTCACTGCAGGCGACAGATCTGCGGTGGTCTTCGTTGGTACCAAAGGAATGAGCGAAGCATGGTACGGCGATACTCTGCGAGAATGCATGGACGACTGTGAGTTTCCCTATCTCCGCGGCTGGTGGAGCCTCTACTTCGAAGGCTGGTTTCTCTTCTACGATACGTCGGATCTGGCCAAAGTGGCGCAGGGAGTGCTGGAACCCTATCAGGTGCAGCCATACGCCCATCTGAACGTTGACGACGTGCTCTATTACGTTCACGGAAAACAGGAGAAATACCATCTGGGGGCCTGCTGCTACGATCGTGCAAATCGCCTCTTCTACGTCTTCGAACCCGGACGCGAGAGCCCTTCTGGAGAAAGCGAAAGAACGATCGTCCACGTATGGAGAATCAAGGAATAAAAACGGACTATCCGGAAGAGGACCTTTTCGCCCGAATGAGATAGCTTAATCGAATACGGCTCCAGGGTTATAGCTCCACTCGCTCTCTCTTTTTCGAGTTCATGTGGGAAACTTCTGCCACTGGCTTGTATGTCATCAATTGCAGCGACGTGATAGAATTCAATCATGGATATCAAGAGGGTTTTCAGCTCGATTTCGTCGTACGCGTTTTTTTTATTCGGTTTCACTTCGATAATACTCGGAAGCGCACTCCCGGCTATTGAGAAGAGTTTCGGCATAGATCACCAGATCGCTGGAATTCTGCTTTCGCTTCCGACTATTGCGTTCATGTTTTCGGCGATCTTGGTGAGCACTCTTTCTAACCGTGTGGGGCCGTTCAAGTTGCTTACGATGGGTATTTCTTTCATTGCCGGCTCGCTTGTTCTGCTCTCGATCGGAAGAAGTTTCTGGCTGTTACTCATCGGTAGCATGGCTCTGAGCTTCGGGACCGGCGCCACTGAGACTTCGATCGGTATCGGGGTCTCCGGTCTGAAGTACCGGAAACCGGGAAGCGCTTTGAATCTAATGCATTCACTGTTCGCCGTCGGTTCGATCATTTCTCCATTCATCGTCGCCGCTTTTCTCGTAGATTACAATTCCTGGTGGAAGCCCTTCTTCGTTGCCCTCTTCGCGGCCGTTCCTCTACTCTTTTTCACGCCGATGCTGTACAGGATTCCTTATACGGGAACGGATGAAAAGATCTCGCGCTACAAAAAGGAACTATTTTCGCAGAAGATCTTCTGGCTAATCCTGGCCGGAGTTTTTCTGTATGTAGCCTACGAGATAGGTTTTACTTCCTGGCTTTCGAGTTTCGTGTTCGAGTCGAAAGGCATAGAGATGAGGTACGCCAGTATCTTTCCGGCGCTTCTCTGGAGCGGTATCCTGGTCGGGCGACTGGTTGCGGGCTTTGTAGTCGAAAAACTAGGGTATGAGCTCTCCCTCTTGTTTATGACGGTCATCTCGTTTCTGTCTTTTGGCGCAGCGCTGTTGATGAAGTCCGCGGTGTGGATCGGCGTGGCCGTAATCTTCGCCGGATTCGGTTTTTCCGGTACCTTTCCAACCCTGCAGGCCATTCTGATATCGCGTATGAAGAACGGAATAGCCTTTGCACTTGGTCTTTTTACGGTTGCCTCTTCGCTCGGCGGGGCCATGGCCAATTATCTGGTAGGCCTCCTGGGCCAGATCTTCGGCATGTATGCCGGTATAATATTCATACTAGTACTGATAGCGTTCGAGATGGTTGTGGCGCTGATGATAATGAGATTGAGGGTGAAGACCAATGACTAGAACGGTTACCGTGGTTGGCGCCGGACCGGCCGGTTTGGCCGCCGCCAGGATTCTCGGCAGGGAGGGTATCGATTTCACTCTTTTCGATTCGAAAACCTTTCCCCGTTACAAGGGCTGTGGAGGTGGTCTGACTCCACGCTCAATTAGAGTTCTAGGAGAGATCTTCCCGGAGATCGAACCCGAAGGCTTCGAAACGAGAGAGCTCTCTTTCAGAAGCATAGACGAGGGTGTGGCCAGAGATATGGTGACGTATATGTCGAAGCGTCCTCTGTTTTTCACGGTGGATCGCAAGGAGTTCGATCACTCTCTTCTCAAATCGGTGATCGAGAGAGAAGGTGATTTCGTCGTTTCCAGAGTCAGAGAGATCGAAAAAACTGACTGCGGTTTTCTAGTCAAAGGCGAAAACCTCGAGATCGAAAGCAAGTTCGTTATCGTTGCCGGAGGTGTGTTCGGAGCGAAACTGGTCAATCTGGAACCTCCCGAATACGGGATAATCTACCACGGTTACAGCTCACCGACGGGAAACGCCTCCATAACCTTTATACAGGATGGGTATCTCTGGAAGTTTCCCGGAGAATCCTTCGACTCGATCGGCGGCGGCGTCTATCCGGATGCGCCGAACATTCTGGCTTACGAAGAGATGGCGACGCTGGTAAAAAAGACCTTCGATGAAGACGTAGAGCTTATGGGCACTCCTATGCCGCTCTTCAACACGGAGAAGGTTCTCGAATTGAACAGGGCTTTCGAGGGGCTTTTCTTTGCAGGGGACAGCGCGGGTCTGGTGGATAACTGGACGGGAGAGGGGATAGATTTCGCCCTCGATTCCGGAAGGCAGGCCGCCCTGTCTATCGTGGAGGACGGGATCAAAGGGAAGACCGCCGGTCAGAGATATCTGGAGAGGTTGTACCCGATCGTGAGGCATCTCCAGGTTGCAGATGCCTTTAGAAGACGATTTCACGCCAACCTTCAGGGAAATGTTCTTCTTCTCAAGAGCAGGCGTTCCGCCAGACTTTTCGTGAATTACATTTCCCGGTACGCGGGAAATTTATCTCTTATGGTCCTCAAGAGCTTCTTTACAGGAGGAATACGCCATAGATCAACATAGCGCGGCGACGGCCCTCACCTTGAGGTCCCTGACGCCGTCCTGGGCTACTCTTCCGTCGATCAACCTCAAAAGCCTTTCGCCGTAGGCGTTTGCAAACTCCATGTTATGGGTTATCATCACTATCGTGACATCGTACTCTCTGTTTATCCTCTGGGTCAGCTCCATAACCTTCTGCGCGCTGACGGGATCCAGAGCGGCCGTATGTTCGTCCAGCAGGAGCAGTCTCGGCCTTGAAAGGATCGCCATTACCATTGCCAGCGACTGTTTCTGGCCTCCGGAAAGCTCTCCGGCCTTAGTCTTGAGGCGTGTTTCCAGTCCAAGCCCCAGGTTCGCGAGGAGTGAAATGGCCTCTTCCTTAACTTTGCTGAACTTCATGGAGCGCCCGCCCTTTTTCGAGGCGATTATGAGGTTCTCCGCTATGGTCAGAGCCGGAAAGATGCCGGTGTTCGGGTCCTGATAGACTCTCCCTATGAAACAGGCTAACCTGTGTGGTTTCATGTTGTTCATCACTTTACCGTCTATCATGTAGAGACCTTCCGTCGGTTTTACCTCGCCGAGTATGACTTTGAGGAGCGTCGATTTTCCGGCCCCGTTGGGTCCGACTATCGTTATGAACTGGCCTTCGAGTATCTTCATATTCACTTCTTCCAGAGCAATCTTCTGGTTTTCCAGTCCCTGGTTGTATGTCACTGTGAGATTTTTGAATTCGACCATAATTTTTTCACCTCCAGTTTCACTTTCCTCTTTCCATTGGCCGTGGATATCTGACGCAGACCTATTACAACTATTATGAATACGGCAGTCAGAAGCTTCATATCGCTGGCCAGGAATCCGATCCTGTAACCATACCTCATCGCCAGCGAGAGAAGTGTCTGGTATATCACTCCGCCGATTATAGGCGAGAGAAGACCGTAGAAAAGCTTGACTCTTCCCAGAAGGATCTCTCCCATAATCACCGACGCCAGTCCCGTTACGACCATTCCCTGACCGATCGTCGCATCGGAGAACCCGCTGTACAGGGCGAAAAGTCCGCCGCTCAGTCCAACGATGAAGTTGGATATCGTCAGGCCGACTACGGCGAGGGTATCCTGGGAAACGCCGAAAGCGACTATCCCCGACGGGTTGCTGCCAAAGGCCCTCAGCACCATTCCCGGATCGGATCTGAGAATTGTCGTCAGCAGTATTATCACGGCCGATATTATGAGTATTATGAGAAGCAGATCGGAGCCGTCCAGATCGTTGTTGAAGATATTTTTGACAACAGAACCGGTCTTGAGGGCGCGTTCCTGAGTTTTGACTTCTAACTCTCCGAACAGATCATCAAGACCGGTGCCGCCACTCATCTCTTCGAAACTCTGTGTACTCTTTTCCGCCACCACTCTTGGAACGGGGAGATTAGGACCTCCCATAACCCTGAGATTTACCGAGTAAAGCATTGTCATGACTAAGATTCCGGCCAGCAGAACGTTGACCTTGAATTTCCTGTGTATCGTTCCCGTTACGCTTCCGGCCACCGCTCCGAACATAGCCGCCAGTGTAATCGCTAACCAGGCGGGTATTCCGGCAACCACAGCTCTAACAGCGACGGCGGCTCCGAGGGCGAAAGAGCCGTCCGTCGTCAGGTCGGGAAGATCAACTATTCTGAAAGAGATATAGACTCCCAGGGCCATGAGGCCAATAATCAGTCCCTGTTCCAATATCGCCATCAGATCACCTTGTTTTTTCTACGCCGTCTTCAACTACAAGGTCTGCCCTGTCCAGTATTGACTGAGGAAGGTTTATTGCGAGCTGTTCGGCTATGTCTGTATTGACGAAAAGTATCAGTGATTCCTGTCCGAGTATTTTGGTCTCGAGTTCCGACGGGCTTACGCCGTTCAGGATCTGAACCACGAGATCTCCGGTAGATCTGCCTATCTGGTAGTAGTTGAAACCAAAACCGATCAGTCCCCCGGTTCTTGCAATATCGATATCGGCGGCTACTATGGCGACCTTTTCCCTGAGGGCGACGGTGGAAATCGACTCCATACTGGATGCGGCCGTGTTGTCGGTCCCTATGTATATGGCGTCCACATCTCTTATCTGGGCGTTGAGAGAAGCCACCATTTCGACGGTCGTAGAGCCGGTTATATCTATGAGGTTCAATCCGAGGGCATCACAGGCCTCTTTTGCGAACTGCCTGATGGTTACCGAGTTGGCCTCGCCTGAGTTGTAGATGACGCCGATCGTTTTGACGTCGGGAATGGCGAGTTTCAAGAGTTGAATCTGTGTCTTTACGGGGGTCATATCGCTAATTCCTACTACGTTGCCGGGGTTTTTTCCGAAGGAAGGTACGAGGTTTGCACTTACTGGGTCAGTCACCGCGCTGAAGACAACGGGGATCGTTTTTGTTGCGTTTACCAGAGCCTGGGCGGAAGGTGTCGCTATTCCTATCATCACCGCAGGGTTCAGAGAGATAAACTGCTTCGCGATCGTTACTGCCGTAGAAACCGAACCCTGAGCGTTCTGGAAATCGATCTTGATGTTCTCCCCGTCTTTGAAGCCGTTTTCGGCCAGAACATCGATGATTCCCTCCCTGACTGAATCCAGAGCCGGATGTTCCACAATCGCCGTGATTGCCACCGTTTGCAACGATAATCCAAGAACACCTAAAAGTAGTACCACACATACAAGAACCCGCTTCATTCTACATCCCTCCTGATATAAAAAGAGAGAGAGGACGTTTCTCAACGTCCTCTCTCTCTATTCTCCTTCGTGTATTTTAACTCAAGCACACACTGGAGGAGTCCGTAGAAAGGACGTTCCTCCTAAACCAATAAGCGTATGCAAAGCTTACCAGGGTTGCCCGAATCATCACTGTTTACCTCCAAAAACTTCGTTTGATATTTTATACCACAAAACAATGTTACGGGTCAAGGCAGTACATAAAATTATTTTTTTCGTTACGTTCTTTCTTCCCTCGAGTAAGGTACGCCCAGAGAAGCGGGGGCACCGACCTTTCTTTTGAGAGCGTCGGTCGAGGTGAAGAAGAGAACGGCTATCGTGAGCAAGTAAGGTAGCATCTTCAAGAAATCCGGGGAGATATGGGCACCGATGGCCTGGAGCCTCAGCCCCAGGGCAGTTATTCCACCGAAGAGATAGGCACCTATCAGAGCCTTGAAGGGATCCCACGTGGCAAACAGCACGAGTGCAATGGCAATCCACCCCCTCCCGGCCGTCATGTTCTCTATCCACATCGAGTTGTAGGCTAGCGAGAGATAAGCGCCGCCGATCGCCGTGATGGAGGCTCCTAGAATCGTGAAGAGATACCTGACCGCGAAAACGTTGATTCCCTTTGCGTCTGCGGCGTCCGGCGATTCTCCTACCGCTCTGAGCGTCATGCCGGCCCTGGTTTTGTAGATCACGAACCACATGACCGGGACGAGCACGAAGCTTATATAAACCAGCATATCGTGCTCGAAAAATATCCTGCCGATGTAGGGTATGTCCGACAGCAGGGGAATCTTTATGGGATTGAATCTTCTGGCTATAACTCCTATGTAGTCCTTGCCCCAGAGGCCGCTGATTCCGGTGCCGAGCATAGTTATAGCGAGTCCGCTCACGATCTGGTTGATCTTGAGCGTGACCGTGAAAAAAGCATGAATAAGTCCGAGCACGGCCCCGGCCAGCATGGCTACCAGAACGGCTGCGACGAGGCTCGATGTGTTGTAGGATGCCATAAACCCGCCTATGGCTCCGACCAGCATCAGCCCTTCAAGCCCGAGATTCATTACTCCCGATCTCTCGGTGAAGATCGTACCGAGAACGGCGAAAAGAAGGGGGGTTCCCGCCCTCACAGTCGCCTGTAGAGTGGATATTACGAAGGAGGGTAGATCATTCATTTTCCGGCACCTCCTTTACGATCGCAAGCCTGTATTTGGACACGGCCTCTCCGCCAAGCAGGCAGAAGAGCACCAGGCCCTGAAAGACGGAGATGAGAGCCATTGGAAGTTTGTAGAACATCTGCAGCTGGTCGTTACCGACGAGCAGACCTCCAAAGAGAAATGAGACCAGCAGTATGGCGAGAGGATTCAACTTGGCAAGCCAGGCAACTATTATGGCCGTATAACCGTAGCCTGGCGAAAATCCGTGTTGCAGTCTGTGCTGAACACCCATCATCTGCACCGCACCTCCAAGACCGGCTATCGCGCCGCTGACAACAAGGGCGATTATAGTGTAGTTCCTGACATTTATCCCCGAATATCTTGCGGCCAGCAGGTTGTCGCCGACGATTTGAGAATTGAAACCCCAGCCGGTCTTCCTGTATATGTATTGAAGCAGTACAGCGACAGCCAGAGCTATGAAGACCCCTATATGGAACTCGTCGTCGAAAAAGGAGGGAAGCCTGGCCTGGTCGGGGAAGGGCGCCGTTCCGGGGAAGCCGTACCCTTTCGGGTCTTTCCACGGGCCGTACACGAGGTAATCGACCCAGAAGATGGCCACATAGTTCAACATGAGAGTCACGACTATCTCGTCCGTTCGTGCGAAGGCCTTCATGAGCGCCGGTATCAACGCCCAGGCCGCCCCCGCAGCGGCGCCGACGATCGAAAGCAGGACAATCATGATCAAAGGTGATTTCACGTCTTTGAAAAGGAAAAGAGCACCCCATGTAGAAACCATAGCGCCCATGTAAAGCTGCCCTTCGCCGCCTATGTTCCAGATCTTCATCCTGTAGGCAAAGGATAGGCCGAGCGCCACAAAGGCCAAGGGTACCATCCTCATGAATGTGCTGAACAGTCCATACCTGTTCGCGAAAGGCCACGTAAGCATCTCTTTGTAAGCCTCTACAGTTTCCCTGAAGGCCGATGAAAGATTTCCCAGGCGGCCCACGAAGAAAACCAGGAGTATAATTCCCATAATCAGCAGGGCTACCGCCACTGATATAACCGGCACGATAATCCCGGCGTATCGGGGTATCTCGAGTCTCTTCTCTATTCTGATCTTCATCTCAGTGATCCTCCTGCCTTGCGCCGGCCATCATGAAGCCTATCTCTTCGATATATGAAGGGTCAGGCGGAGTGTAGCCCATAATCTGTCCTTCATAGATCACCGCCACCCTATCGGAAAGTCTGAAGATCTCGTACAGCTCTCCGGCTAGAAGTAGTATGGCCGCTCCCCTTTCCTTCTGCGAGAGAAGGGACTTGTAAACGAACTCCATCGCGCCGATATCCAGACCTCTGGTGGGGTGTTCTGCGATTATGACTTTTGGTTCGTTCGAGAGCTCTCTGGCCAGAACGACCTTCTGCAAATTCCCGCCGGAAAGATACCTGACCTCGGTTTTAGCCGAGGGCGTCGATATAGAGAACTCGCCGATCAATTCGTCGGCCTTCGAGTGCATCCGCCTGCCGTCGAGTTTCCACGGGGAGCAATGTACCAGTTCGCAGATCGAGTTCTTCATGAATAGATTGCTCATCACCGACAGGTTAGGACATGTCGCCATGGTTTTCCTGTCCTGGGGGATAAAACTGAGGCCGGCTCTGATCCTTTCGGCCACGTTACCCTGTCTCAACTCGTGCCCGTCGAGTTCTATCCTTCCGGAAACTTTCTTTCTCAGACCATAGATGGCTTCGGCCAATTCTCGCTGACCGTTGCCGGCAACACCGGCTATTCCGAGAATCTCACCCGATCTGATCTCCAGGCTGAGATCCCTGACCGACATGAGATCTTTGTCGTTTTTGACGTTGAGATTCTCTATCTTGAGAATAGCTCTACCAGTTTCCACCACCGGTTTCTCCTGGTCGAGGAGCACATCTCTGCCGACCATCATTCTAACCAGACCGCGCCGGTCTATCTTTTCTCTCTCGACCGTACCGACAACTTTACCGCCACGCAAGACGGTTATCCTGTCGCTTATCGCGAGCACTTCGTCTAGCTTGTGGCTTATGAAAATCACCGAGGAACCTTCGCTGACTAGCTTCCTTATGGCTTTGAAAAGCATATCGCTCTCCTGTGGGGTTAGAACGGCCGTCGGCTCGTCGAGTATGATTATGCCGGCACCCGTGTACAGCAGCTTCAGGATTTCGATTCGCTGCCTCTCCCCGACCGAAAGAGTCCAGACCCGCGCGCGTGGATTCACCGGAAGTCCGTAGGCCTCCGAAAGTTCCTTTATTTTCGATTCTACCGTTTTCGTCTTTATGACAAACCCGAAATCCTTCAAACCTAGAACCACGTTTTCGGCCACCGTGAACGACGGCACCAGGGTGAAGTGCTGTTGAACCATGCCGATACCGTATTTGAGCGCGTGACTGGGCGAGGTTATTGATACTTTGCCGTTGTTTATGAAAACTTCGCCCCGGTCGGCGTGATAGATTCCGAAAAGAATATTCATCAAGGTAGTCTTGCCGGCGCCGTTTTCTCCCAGGAGAGCGTGTACCTCTCCCTTCTTCAACTGCAGAGATATGTCGTCGTTGGCCATGACACCCGGAAAGGATTTGGAAATATGTTTCATCTCAAGAACGGGAAAGTCTTCCAAAGAAATCACTCCAGCAAGAGGAAATAAGGGGGCCTGACGGCCCCCGGGAGATCACTGTATCTTACCTACTACGTTGTTTATGAACCAGTCCATGCTGAGAAGATCGCCGTCGGAAGGTATTTCGCCTTCGGCGTACTTCAGATTGCCGGCCTGGTCGTAGATAGGTCCGACGAAGGGATGCATATCGCCTTTGACGATTGCATTTCTCATGGACATCACGAGCTTGGCAACACCGCTGGGAACAAGGTCGCTGAGAACGATATCGACGGCTCCGTCATTTATACCGCCCCAGTACTGCGCGTTGGTCCAGGTACCATCCATGACGCTTCTCACGATTTTTTCGTAGTAGGGACCCCAGTTCCAGACCGGTGCCGCGAGGAAGGCTTTCGGAGCGAAGGCGCTCATGTCGCTGTTGTAACCGATCGAATAAACGCCCCTGTCCTCGGCCGCCTGTTGCGGTGCCGGAGAATCCTGATGCTGTGCGATCACGTCGGCCCCTATATCGAGCAGCGATACCGCGGCTTCCTTTTCTCTTGCCGGATCGAACCAGGTGTTGGACCAGACCACGTGTACCTTCGCCTGTGGATTTACGTACTGAACACCCATCGCGAAGGCGTTTATTCCCCTTATAACTTCGGGAATCGGGAAGGCGGCGACATAACCGATTATGTTGGTCTTGGTCATCGCACCGGCCACAAGACCGCTGAGGAACCTCGGTTCGTACATTCTCCCGAAGTAGGTACCCAGGTTATCTGTAACCTGGTAACCGGAACAATGCATGAAAGTGGTTTTCGGGAAGGACTTGGAGACCTTCACCATGCTGTCCATGTAGCCGAAACTGGTCCCGAAAACGAGATCGTAACCTCTTTGAGCGTAGCCTCTGAAAACGCTTTCACCCTCGGCACCCTCTGGTACGTTTTCAATGAAGTCAGTGACAATATCGCTACCGAAGACTTTCTCCAGATACAGTCTGCCCTGGTTGTGCATGAAGCTCCAGCCACCATCGCCGATCGGCGCAACGTAGATGAAGGCAACCCTGAGCGGAGCGGCCAGCATCGCGGTAGTAACTAACAAGAGCGTGAGAATGAGCAGGAATCTTTTCACTGTCTTACCCCCTTTGCGAGAAGTTGGTTCTTCCGACGTAAGAATTATACCCTTACACTATCGCTTATCCAAAATTTGAAAGAGCGTCTCTTCAACAAAAAACACCTCCACCCGCTGCGCTCAAGACATACGAGCGGAGGTACAGAAATATTATACTACCGCTTGTTTAACAGTCATATCCATTCTTTGACTGGCATTGTACCGGTGGTAAAATATTCTGGAAGAACACACCACAATAACTAAGGAGGTCCAGTCTATGATAACGACGAGAATGGAGAAGGAACTGAACGCACAGATAAAGGCCGAGTACGAATCGGCCTTCATCTATATGGCCATGGCGGCCTGGGCTCACAAGAACGCGTATTTCGGAACGGCGAATTTCATGTGGAAGCAGGCCAAGGAAGAGGAAGAACACGCAATGAAATTTGTTGGGTACCTAAAGGATGTGGATGGAACCATAGAGATACCCGGGCTCGAAAAGCCCGAAGGAGAGTTCAAATCTCTGCTGGATATTTTCGAGAAGGGCCTCGAACACGAGAAGTACATCACATCTAGGATTCACAACCTCGTGACCGTTTCCGACGAAGAAGGCGATTACGCCACTAACGATTTCCTGCAGTGGTACGTTACAGAACAGGTCGAGGAAGAGAGAAACTTCAGGGATATCGTCAAACTGCTCAAAAAAGTGGGCGATCACACCAACGGAATAATGATGATCGACGCCAAATTGGGAGAGAGATAAAAAATAAACACCGGGGGATGTCGTACGGGCGACATCCCCGTTTTTTGCAGAGCGAGCGATCAACGAGTTCAACTGAGAGGAGGGGGTAACAATGCGCAAGCTTTTTCTGGCGATGTTTGTGGTGATATCTTTAGCCGTTCTGGTCTTCGCTACGCAAGTAAATCTATCTATAATTCATACCAGTGATATCCACGGTAATATCTTCCCGGTGGATTACGCGACCGGTAAGTTTTCGGCTGTCGGTCTGGCGAAGATATCGGCGTTTCTGAGCGAAATGAGAAAGAGCAATCCCAACACACTCGCCATAGATACGGGAGATCTGATTCAGGGTACGCCGCTGGCATATTACTATGCGAAAGTGGATAACTCTGGCGAAAATCCCATGATAGCGGCATTGAACCATATGGGTTTCATCGCAAGCGTGATAGGAAATCACGAATTCAACTACGGTCCCTCTATACTCGAAAGGGCCATCGGTGAAGCCGGTTTCCCGATGTTGAGCGCCAACATAGTCTTCGAAAGCAGCGGTGAGGCGGCTTTCGCACCATACGTAATCGTGGAAGTGCCCTTTGAAGGCGACACAATCAGGGTCGGGGTTCTCGGTCTTACGACGAGCTTCATCCCCAACTGGGAGGAACCCAAACACATAGCCGGGCTGAACTTCCTGGATCCTGTGTCAACCGCTTTAGAATACGTTCCCCAGCTCAGGGAAAAGGTAGATGTTCTGGTGGTTGCCTATCACGGCGGCTTCGAGAGAGATCTGAAGACCGGTGCGCCGACCGAGGAATTGCTTGGAGAAAACGTCGGTTACCAGATTCTCAAGGAAGTGAAAGGCATCGATGTACTTCTCACCGGCCACCAGCACAGGACTATCGCCGAGGTTATCGATGGCACTGTGATCTCTCAGCCTTCCAACTGGGGAAAGGTCGCAGGTAAGATAGATCTCGTACTAGAAAAGAATAATGGGAAATGGGAAATAGTGGATAGAAGCATTGTCCAGGTTTCTATGGCCGGTTACGAGGCTGATTCTGCATTAATGGCAATGTTCCAGAGCTTTGAAGACCGTGTACAGAAATGGCTTGACCAGCCTGTCGGTATAGCGATAGGCGACTTCTACATCGACGACCCGTTCGTCGCCAGACTGGCCGATAACTCTTTGATCGAGTTCGTGAACAGGGTCCAGAGCTTCGTAACGGGTGCGCCGATATCTTCCGTTGCGCTCTTCACTAACGATATAAAGGGATGGAAGACCGGACCAATAACGATAAGGGATATAAACGCCGTTTATATCTATCCGAACACTTTAAAGGTGATAAAGGTCACCGGCGCAGATATCAAGGCCGCTCTCGAAAAGAGCGCCGAGTACTTCACCTATGAAGACGGCGAGATAGTGGTCACAGACAGCTGGATCAATCCCAAGCCGCTCCATTACAACTACGACATTTGGGAAGGCATAGAGTATATAGTAGCCGCAGACAGGCCCGTCGGAGAGAGAGTATTGAGCGTCCGTTACATGGGAAGACCTCTGGATATGGACGGCGAATACGAAGTGGTCCTGAACAACTACCGTGCCGGTGGCGGTGGCGGATACACTATGTTCCAGGGCAAACCGGTCGTGAGAGAGGTAATGCTCGAAGTCTCCGAGATAATCGCCGATTACGTACTTGAAAGAGTTGCCGTTAGCGCAACTCTCGATCGCAACTGGTCGGTTGGAACCGGTCTCATCCACACGGTCGGCTGGAATGAAACGCTAAGAACGATCTCGGAAATGTACGGAATAGACGCCTCCGAGATCATGAAATACAACCCCGATTTGAAAAGGGTCGAGAGGATCCCCGCCGGTACTAAGATCATTATCTATAGACCCACGCTCGAAGAAGTGCCGGTGATGTGAGCTCTCAAAAATAAAAAAGGGCGGAGAGACCCGCCCTTTTTTATATCTCAGCTAATTGAGGAATGGCAAAGGCCGGCAAAATTTATCCGCTAGTTTTCATGAGTTCGAGATCCTTGGAAAAAACGCCGGAAGGATTATCACCTTACAGCCTGGATATGTTTTTTGATGCTTTTCCTGAACCGTGATAACCCCTGATTTTGTAAGTCAGAATCTTCAAGCGTCTTTCCCGGTCGGCGTAGCTACCTTCATTCGAAGTATTTTCTCGGTCCATGACTCTCGACTTTTTTCAAAAAGCTTCTAACGGTCTCCATGTATTCTTCGGGCTTCTCCAGGTGGTGTTCGTGGGAAGCGTCTTCGATAATTTTCATTTCACAGTTGACTATCTCCCTACGGTAAAGCTCTATCGTCGAGGGCGTCGCCTCGTCGAATCTGCCACATGTCAGGAGGACCGGAACCTCTATCTCCCCCAGTCTATGAACACAACTGTAATTTCTAAGCGTGCCCGTGACCGTGAACTCGCTCGGTCCGTACATGTATTCATAAACGGCCGTGCCCATCCCTTCGAGAGTCCTGTTCAAGCAATCCGGCCACGGATCGAGACGGCAGACATGGCGGTTGTAAAAGGTCCTCATCGCATCGGCGTATTCCCGAGAGTCGAAGCGACCGCTTGCTTCGGCTCTGTGTATGGCGTTTTGCCTTTCTTTAGGCAGGAAGGCAAGCAGTTTTCTAACGTCCTTTTCGAATTGTGGAATGCTCATAGCCGGTCCGGATAGTACCATGCTGACTACCTCTTCAGGTTTGAAGAAGTAGTATTCGCAGGCCAGGATAGTTCCCCAGGACTGCCCCAGGATGTGTACTCTTCCAAGTTTAAGACGTTCCTTAAGAAGATTCAATTCGCCGACGAAATGTTCCACGGTCCAGAGACTTTTATCGGAAGGCCTGTCGGACCTTCCACAACCCAGTTGATCGTAGAAAATAACCGGCCTTTCGTCAGACAAAGCCGAAAGCGGTTCGAGGTAATCGTGAGGGGTGCCGGGGCCTCCATGTAGAATTATCAGCGGGATTCCGCTCTTATCCGCCCCCTCGACGCAGTACCAGATCTTTCCGCCTTTTACTTCGACAAAACCTTCGGCTCTCTTCCCGTTTTCACCCATCGATATTACCTCCCTTCCCAATCATTACGATTATACAACCGATCAACGTGACGGTCGGCTTGACGGCCGGTGGTCAGAAAGTCTATAATCGATTAGACAGCTGTCTAATTGAAAGGAAGAGATCCCGATGGTTGATTGTTGCTATGAACATGAAAATAAAACAGATACGATTTTTTTAAGGCTTAAGGCAAGTGAAGTCTCCGGGCTTTCAAAGCTGTTCAGGGTCCTGGGAGACGAAACAAGAACCAGGATCGTGTATCTCTTGTCGATCACCGAGCTCTGCACCTGTGACCTGGCCAGGGTACTCAATCTTACGTTGCCCACGATCTCCCATCATCTTAAGCTTTTGAAGGAATTGAGGCTGGTCAGGAGCAGAAGAGAAGGAAAAGCCGTTTACTACGCGCTGGCCGACGAACATATACTTGTACTCGTCAAGACGGCGAGAGAGCATTTCGAAGAGGAGTCGCATTGAAGACAAAACACAGAATCAAGGGACTTGACTGTCCTGTCTGCGCTGCCAAAATTGAGGACAGGATAAAGAAGATGGGTTACAGTGCGAAGATAGATCTTGCCTCACAATCGCTGATAATCGAAGATGGTGACATAGAAGAGATAAACAGAATCATATCTAGTGTCGAACCGGGTGCCGGAATCACCGTGGATTCAGGCGGTTCCACTGTTACGAGAAAATTCGGGATTCTGCTCCTATCTTGCGTCGTCTATCTCTTCGCACTGATCACCGGCCGATACCTTCACGGAAGGTACGAACCGCTCGAGTACGGAATATACATACTGGCCTATATACTGGCTGGAAACGGTGTGCTTCTGAAAGCCGGGAGAAATATTCTTCATGGAAGGCTCTTCGATGAAAACTTTCTCATGACCCTGGCCACCGTTGGGGCCTTTCTGATCCACGAGCTGCCGGAGGCCGTGGCTGTGATGCTTTTCTACAACGCCGGAGAGATTCTTGAAGGCATGGCGCTCGCCAGATCGAGAAAATCTATTTCCTCACTGGTCGATCTGAAGGCCGAGACGGTGAACAGAGTTACGCCAGAGGGGTTAGCGGCAGTTCCTGCCTCGTCTATGGTCGCCGGAGACAGGTTCGTGGTCAAACCGGGTGAGAGGATCCCCCTGGACGGCTCGATCGTTTCCGGTGAGACCTGGCTCGACCTTTCGCTTCTAACGGGCGAGAGCAGACCGGTGAAGGCCGGCGAAGGTTACGGAGTCGTCGCCGGGACGATCAATAGTACCGGCCTGATAGAGGTAGAGGCCACGGCCAGCCTAGAGCGATCATACACCAGCAGAATGCTCCAGATGGTCGAAGAGGCCTCTTCCAGAAAATCCA
>NZ_DAOSEH010000036.1:0-21932 GCF_035363035.1 Mesotoga sp.
AGATTGAAGAAAGGTTTTATATAACCGATTTACTTCCAGAACCGGCTATTCTCCGCCCTATGAAAATCGTGCCGACATCGCCCTCTTCATCTCTGACGACTTTGCCGCTGAACTCTACACGGTTTGAATTGGTTGAATCATCCACTACTGTAATTATTCTGGAGCCTTCATCGCAAGGTTCAGAGGAGAGTCCGTTCCTGAGGAACTCCCGCAGACTTTCCGATGGTATTTCCTCGGGCAGCTTGTGGCGAATCGATTCAAGAGAGGTTCTGAAGAATTTCTGAGCGGCCTTGTTCATGTAAATAACACGGCCGTCCATATCTGTTGCGATCGCTATGTCCTCGGTGCCGTTAAGCAGCAGCGAATGAAGATTGTAACTTCTTTGAAGCTCGATGCTCTCGGTCAGGTCCATGCCTATGACCAGTTCATAAACGTTATCATCGACACGGAGAACGCTTCTCTTGGACTCGACGACGAAAACAGAGCCGTCTTTCTTCCTGTGCAACTGTCTGCCCTTCCATTTTCCAGAGCTCATTATTTCAAACTGTCTGGATTTGGCCTCCATATCATCCTGCACCAGATAGTTGCTCAGGTTGTTGCCGATCATCTCTTCCCTGCCGTAGCCGTGAATTTCGGCGGCAAAACGGTTAAGATAAACGATTCTCCCCCTTTCATCCACAGCGATGGCGATCTCCTCGGCATTATCCAGGAAGCGCCACTGGAAGATCAGCTCTTCCCTGTCGCGTTTCTGTTTGGATATATCCATGAAAGTGAACTGCACGACCCTCTCGGCGCCATAAAGCATCTCGGAGGTGTTGAAGATAACATATATCTTTCCGTTGGTGCGGGTCAGCATAACTATCTCTCTATCTGAATTGACACCCTCTCTCTCAAGAACGAGATTCAGTGCGAGCGGCTCATCGTACACCAGGTCCTGGAGGCGTGTCTTCTCGATTTCGCTCTCTTCATAGCCCAGAAGTCTCTGAGCGACTTTGTTTGAGAAAATCACGTTGCCGTCGCGTTTTCTTATGATCAGCATTCCACATCCCATGCTGTTTACCAGACCCATGTACTTTTCTCGCTCGAAATCCAGCGTCTTCTGAAGTCTGTGCTTCTCAAGCATCGAAAAGACTATCTCCGGGAGATAGTGAAGATACCCCGGCCCCTTGAGAAGATACTCGCCCGGCTTGAGTTCGTGCTTGGCCACGGATTTCTCGCTTCCGATCAGACAGAGGTAGGGAATAGTACCCGCTCTGAGGCTTTTGATGATACCCTCGGTTACATAATCGAAGATCATCGCATCTGAAAACCGGCTGAATTCATCGGATATCTCTTCGACATAACGTACATCGAAACGATCATCGAAGGCCTCTATTAATCTTCTTGCATCTTTCTGGCTTCTACCTACAAGTATAATTCTGGGTTTAGAATAGAAATCGAACACAAGTTTCACCTCTGCAATAAAGGACTGGATAGAAGTCAATATGGAACGAGTACCCTGGCGATAACCCAAAAGAAAGAAACCGATTTCCGAGCAACTAAAATTGATTTGACCAACTTCGATCCGACCTAAAATCTCTCCCGAGGTGGAAAATATTCAGTAAAGAAAACCCATATGAATGTTGACAAAATTCTCGGATCTCAAAGGTTACATTTTTATTTTAACATAGATTATTACCAGATACCAAGCGGGAGGTTTTGAACATACGTTCATTATAATTGTTGAAAAAAAACTGGACCTTCGAAAGGTCCAGCTTACAACGTGGAGCAGGCGATGAGACTTGAACTCATAACCTCCGCCTTACCAAGGCGGCGCTCCACCGATTGAAGCTACGCCTGCTCTGCTGAAACTATGATATCATAGCATTTTCTAACTTTCAAGCCTCAAGAACCCTTAGACCACCTTGTCTTTGGCTTTCTCGAAGCCGTTGCTTCATCAAGACGCCCTACTGGTGTAGTGTGAGGCGCCAATTTCAACAGTTCCGGGTTTTCCTTCGCTTCCTCGAGTATAGTCGCTATCGTGGCCGCGAAGTGATCGAGCGTTTCCTTAGTTTCGGTCTCTGTCGGTTCTATCATAATGGCCTCATCGACGATGAGCGGGAAATAGACGGTCGGTGGATGAATACCGTAATCCAGAAGTCTCTTGCCAAGATCGAGAGTTCTGATACCGTACTCGGAGATAAGCTTTGTGCCCTTGAGAACGAACTCGTGCTTGCAGATGCCCGAATAGGCGGTTGGTATAAGTTCAACCAGCTTGCTCCTCAGGTAGTTGGCGTTCAGCACGGCCATTTCGCTTGCTCTTTTCAAACCGTCGCTGCCCATGGTTTTGATGTAGGCATAAGCCCTTACCAGGACACCGAAGTTTCCGAAGAAACTCCTGATCTTCCCTATCGAATCGGGCAGATCATAAACTATCCTGTATTTCTGACCGTCGAAATCTATCACCGGAACGGGTAGTAGCTCTTTCAAAAAGGTCTTTACTCCTACCGTGCCACTTCCGGGCCCCCCCATTCCGTGAGGCGTGGAAAAGGTTTTGTGCAAATTGAGGTGAACGATATCGAAGCCCATGTCGCCCGGCCTCGCATGTCCCATTATCGCGTTGAGGTTCGCCCCATCGTAGTAAAGCAAAGCTCCCCTGTCGTGAGCCATCTTCTGTATTTCACAGATATCCTTCTCGAAGAGCCCGACGGTGTTCGGATTGGTGAGCATTATTGCCGCAACACTTTCATCTAGCAGTCTGTCCAGGCTTTCAAGATCAACCCTACCGTCTTTGTTGGAGGCGACTTCGACTATATCATAACCGGCCATCGCCGCCGAAGCCGGGTTGGTTCCATGTGCAGAATCCGGTACTATGACTTTCTTCCGGGAAGTATCGCCCTTCAATTCGAAGTACTTCTTGACCAGCAGCATTCCCACCAGTTCGCCGTGTGCACCGGCAGCTGGCTGCAGAGTGAAGTCATCCATACCAGTGATCTCGCACAGCGAATTCTGCAGATTGTACATCAACTCCAGAGCTCCCTGTATCGTCTCTTCGGGTTGATAGGGATGTAACTGACTGAACCCTTCGAAAGAGGCCGCCTCTTCGTTCAGCTTGGGGTTGTACTTCATAGTGCAAGATCCAAGCGGGTAGAAGCCGCTATCTACCGAATGATTCTTTTTTGAAAGACTCATAAAGTGACGCACTACCTGAAGTTCGCTCACCTGTGGAAGTTCTGGCCTTGAATCTCTCAGGAGATGTTCAGGCAGAACGTCGATCGGCTCGAAACCGTAACTTTTCTCTTCTGGAAGGCGAAATCCAGTTCTACCTTCCACAGTCGCGTCGAAAATCGTCATTCTAATTCCTCCAGTTTCCCGGCGAAGAATTCGATCTCTTCATTTCTATTGGCCTCGGTAAGACATATCAAACCGTGGTTCTTCATTTCGCTCATGAACTCTCCCAGATCGAGTGGGCCGAGTATTTTGTCTTTCAAAAGCTTCTTATTAAAACTCGAAAGATCCTTTTCGAATTCGACTACGAACTCGTTGAAGAAAGGTCCAGTGAAAACCGGTCTAACTTTATCCATCTTCTCTATACGTTTGGCCAGATAGTGAGCCTTATCGTAAGAGCGGCGAGCGATTTCCTGTAAACCTTTTGGTCCGACCAGACTTATATATATCGATGCAAGGAGCACATTGAAAGCCTGGTTAGAACAGATATTAGAGGTGGCTTTGTTTCTTCTTATGTGTTGTTCGCGGGTCTGTAGAACCATAACGTAACCGGTTCTCCCCTCACCGTCTTTCGTCTCACCGATTATTCTGCCAGGCATCTTACGTATATAAGCCTCTTTCGAAGCGAAAAAGCCGAAGCCCGGCCCTCCAAGATATGGCGGATTGCCCAGTGGTTGGCCCTCCCCAACTACTATATCGGCTCCGAGTTTTCCCGGCGCCTGGAGAATCGCAAGAGCTGTGGGATTAGCACTTACGATCATCATAACGTTTTCCGGAATCGCTTCTCTGATTTCTCTCAGATCTTCGATGATCCCGAAGAAATTCGGATAGCCGACTATTACAGCCGATACATCGTCGGAAAGCTTGTTCTTAAGATCTGAAAGGTCTGTTTGACCGGATTTACGATCGAAATTAACCTCGTCAACGTGTACATTTCCCCCGAAACAATACGTTTTCACCGTTTCGATATATTCAGGATGGACAGCCTTCGATATGAGGATTTTCGCCTTTCCATTTATCCTCACAGACATCAAGGCCGCTTCGGCACAGGCGCTGGCACCGTCGTACATCGAGGAGTTGGAGACCTCCATGCCGGTAAGCTCACTGATCATTGTCTGGTATTCGAAGAGCATCTGCAAGGTTCCCTGAGAGAGCTCGGCCTGATAGGGAGTGTATGCGGTGAGAAATTCCCCACGTCCGGCTATTCTTTGCACCGCGCTGGGTATGAAGTGCTTGTATATACCCCCGCCTCTGAATACTGAAAGATCGTTCAAATTTGTGTTTCGCAGGCTCAGTTCTTTAAGATCCCTGAGCACAGTGAATTCGTCTGCACTGGCCGGTATCGAAAGATCAACATCGAACTTTTCCGGAATATCCGTGAAGAGCTCGGCAATGCTTTTGACACCTATCGCCCGCAGCATCTCCTCTATTTCTACCTCTGTCTGAGGAAGATACGGGAATTCAGGCATATTAGCCCTCCTCTTCACAATGCTTCTTGTAAGCCTCCAGATCCATCAGGCTGTCGAGCTCTGTAGGACTACTAAGTTTTATTTTTGCGATCCAGCCAGCACCTTCGGCATCGCTGTTTATCGTCTCGGGAGAGGAATCGAGTTCGACGTTGACCTCCACAATTTTACCGCTCACGGGCGCATAAACATCGCTTGCTGCCTTAACGGATTCGATCGTGCAGAGAACGTCCCCCTTCTTCAGGGATTTGCCCGCTTCGGGTAGGTCTATATAGACCACATCTCCGAGATGATCCTGGGCGTGATCGGAAATACCTACAGTTGCTATGTCTCCATCGACAGATACCCACTCGTGTGTCTTTGTGTACTTCTTCATTTTTTACTCCTCCTTTTTATCCTTTTGACTTCACGGAACCTCTATAGAAAGGTGTCTTCACAACGTTTGCCGGTACTACCTTTCCCCTCACCGAAACGCCAACCTGGGTGCCTAACTTCCAGTAATCTTTCTTCAGGTAAGCCATCGCGAGAGATTTTCCCAGAGTGGGCGAGAAGAGACCGCTAGAAACCCAGCCGATCACGTTATCTCCGTCGACGATTTCGTAACCGTGGCGCGCTATGGCCTTTCCGGCAATCTCGATGCCTTTCAACCTGTATTCGGTTCCCTCTTCGCTCTGCCTGGCCAGTACATCTCTACCTATGAAGTTCTTGTCGAGTTTCACAGTCCATTTCAATCCCGCTTCCAGCGGCGTGTTATGATCGTTCAATTCATTTCCGTACAACATGTAACAGGCTTCGAATCTGAGCGTATCTCTGGCGGCGAGGCCGATTGGCTTTACGCCTTTAGGTCCACCGATCTCGAGGAGCTTTCTCCACAGGGGTATGGCCGCATCCGGTTCGGTGTAAAGTTCGAAACCGTCTTCACCGGTGTAACCGGTTCTAGAAACCAGAGCCTTTATCCCGTTGACCCGCCCTTCGGCGAAATGGTAGAAGGGTATCTGGTCGAGCCTTACCTGGGAAATCTCGGAAAGTATCTCCTCGGCTAGCGGTCCCTGGAAGGCTATCTGGGCATAATTGTCCGAAACATCCTTCACCTGCACGTCGAAACCTGTGGAGTTCTTGTGTATCCAGTCGTAGTCTTTGTCTTTGTTGGAAGCGTTCACCACAAAGAGAGTTTTATTGTTGCTTATTCTGTAAACCAGAACATCGTCTACCACTCCGCCCTTTTCGTTGCACATGGGTGAATATACTATCTCACCATTCTTCATAGTGTCAACGGAGTTGCTGACCAGGTAATCGGAGTAGGAAATTGCTTCGGAACCTACGATTTCTATCTCTCCCATATGAGAGACATCGAAGAGTCCCGCCTTAGTCCTGACAAGGTTGTGCTCTTCGATGATCGAATCGAATTGAAGAGGCATTTCCCAACCTGCGAAGTCAACTATCTTACCATTCAGCCTGAGATGCTCCTTGTACAAAGGTGTCCTTTTCAAATCACTCATTCCGGATCCTCTCTCCCTTCGACTTTTAAGTCTTCAAATATGTTAACAGCGGTTTCGTAGTCATCGTCTGGAATAATTATGTCCACCATGCCACCAGATCCAAAATAGATGCTATCGGTGTACGCGAAATGTGAATCGACTATCTCTGCGAAGATTCCTTCTTTGAGAAGTATTTCCTGGTACATTTTTGCCTCGTACACGGGAACTCCCGACTTAAGAACCTTCATTATAACCACTCCCCCTGTTTCACTTGAGATTATACACCAACTCATGTTATTAGTTAACTTAGTGAAGCTTCGTCTCTCGTGAAATTAATATGCTGATATGCTAAAATTACGGCGTACAGCAAGATTGAAAACTCAGGAGGGATATTGATGATAAAGAAAATCGGAGTTCTGACCAGCGGCGGTGATGCTCCGGGGATGAACGCGGCGATAAGGGCAGCGGTCAGGACTGCGGTAACGGACGGTCTGGAAGTTGTCGGAATTCATAGAGGCTACTCCGGCCTTCTCGACGAAGACTTCACGGACATGGATTACTCTTCTGTCGGAGGGATAATGGAAAGAGGGGGAACCATCCTGCGCAGTTCTAGATGCGAGGAGTTCAGACTCGAAGAGGGCAGGGCAAAGGCGGCCGATATACTGAAAAAACACGGGATAGGCGGACTGGTAGTCATCGGCGGAGAGGGTAGTCTCAGTGGGGCCAAACTTTTGATGGAAGAGCAGGGAATTCCCGTGGTCGGACTTCCCGGCACTATAGACAACGACATAGCCCTGACGGATATGTGTATAGGGGTTGATACATGCTTGAATACCTGCGTGGATACCATTCAAAAACTGAAAGATACGGCCTCTTCGCATGAACGCGCCTTCGTTGTGGAGGTTATGGGCAGGAGCTCGGGTTACGTGGCCCTGGCCTCGGGAATGGCCGTAGGCGCCGAGGCAATAATAATTCCGGAGATTCCGGTGAACTACGAGGAGATCGCCGACAAGATCTGGCGGGAGAGGAAGCGCGGAAAGATCAACTGCATAATAGTCGTGGCCGAAGGTGCCTCGAGCGCTTACACGGTTGCCAGGCATGTAGAACACAGGATAGGGTACGAAACCAGAATTACCATTCTGGGACATATCCAGCGCGGGGGATCGCCAACGGCCTTCGACAGGGTTCTAGCATCTAGAATGGGTTACGCCTCCATAAAGGCTCTGGAGGAGAGCGAGGCCGGCACTATGATCGCTCTTCAGGGAGGAAGAATGGTCAGAGTTTCGCTTGAAAAGATCCTTTCTCAAAAGAAAACGATCGATATGGAACTGGTCGAGATGGCCAAAATTCTATCTTAAAGGTGCGAAATGAGAAAAACGAAGATAGTCTGTACAATCGGTCCGGCAACGGAATCCCCGGAGATGCTGACAAAACTCGTTTTCAGGGGAATGAACGTTGCCAGACTGAACACGACACACGGAGACCTGGAGGAACACAGAGAGCGGATTCGTAGAATCAAGGAGGTCCGCAACTCTCTGAAAGTCCCTCTGTCGCTGCTTCTGGATCTTTCCGGACCCAAGATAAGAACCGGTTCCTTCAAAAGAGAGAGAGTCGAGCTCCTTTCCGGTAGGGACTTTCTCCTGACAACCTCGGCTATCGAGGGCGATGAAAACGCGGTGAGCATAAACTACGATCGTCTGCCAGGTGAAGTCAAACCCGGACACATGATATTGATGGACGACGGCAAAATAAAGCTGAAGGTCTTTTCTACGGACGAAAACCACATTCTAACGAAGATCGTCAACGGAGGCATCGTCACTCACAGAAGAGGTATAAACCTTCCGGGAATCGACATCGGAATTCCTGCGGTCACAGATAAAGACAGAAGGTTCATAAAGCTGGGCATCGAAGAAGGAGTCGATTACTTCGCCCTCTCTTTCGTAAGAAAGGCGGAGGACGTTATCCTGGCCCGTGAAATCGTGACCGATAGCCATGGTTCCATACCGATCATCTCGAAAATAGAAACGGCGCAGGCACTAAAGAGCATCGAAGAAATCGCCGCCGTTTCCGACGGCCTGATGGTTGCCCGGGGCGATCTCGGGGTCGAAATACCGGTCGAAGAAGTACCGGTCGCTCAGAAAAAGATAATAAAATTCGGAAATTACAACAGAATACCGGTGATCACGGCAACACAGATGCTCGAATCGATGATAGAGAACCCCGTGCCCACCAGAGCCGAAACGACCGACATAACCAACGCTATCGTAGATGGAAGCGATGCTGTAATGCTTTCGGGGGAGACATCGATAGGGAAACATCCGCTCGAAGCGGTCGCGGTTATGGATCTTACCGCCAGGGCAACGGAGAGATATCTTAACCAGAATCCCGACATACTATGGTGGACGCGCGAAAAAGTCCTGACCGACGATCACACCGATGCTATCTGCAGGGCCGCCTGGGACATAAGCGAAGCGCTGAAAGTGAAAGTTATTGTCAGCTCAACTTTCTCCGGCCATACCGCGAGAAACGTATCTGGTTTCAGGCCAAGGGCTCATATTCTTGCCATTACACCTAATGAAGAAACTTACTTCAGACTGGGCTTGATCTGGGGAGCTCATCCGGTGCTGATGGGCCTGGGAGAATCGACAGACGATCTAGTAAAGGTCGCCGGGCCATTGGCAAAAAAGCTCAAGCTCGTCAAGAAAGGCGATACTATAATCCTCACCGCCGGTATTCCCTTTGGAACCAGCAGATCCACCAACATCTTAAAACTGGAAAAAACTTGAGAGAAAATCTTTGAATGGCAGGATCTAGAGATTTCCTGCCATTTTTTATTTATAAAGCGAGAAATAACGAGATTTGCTGGAATAATTGTCTCTATAGATGTATAATCTTCTCTGGTCAACATCATTTAACAAAAAAGGTGCTTGAATAAATCGTGATGTTGTTTTATCATTAATTAGCAAACTCATATATCGAGTGCTAACTATACAGATTGGAAGGAGGCTTTTTAGATGAAAGTAGTTCCCCTTGGTTCGAGATTGTTAATCAAGCCTTATGAGGAAGAGAAGAGAACATCTGGCGGTATAGTTCTTCCAGATGCGGCAAAAGAGAAACAGATGACCGCAAAGGTTATAGCGGTCGGAGAAAAGGTCGAGGATATCGACGTGAAAGAAAACGACAAGGTGCTTTATTCCAAGTATTCCGGAACGGAGATCAAGATCGATGATGAAGACTATATAATCATCGATCAGGACGATATCCTGGCAAAGATCGAAGGGTGAAGGAGGAAGCGGTATGGCTAAGATACTAAAATACAGTGAAGATGCTCGCCGGGCTCTTGAAAGAGGAGTAGACGCAGTAGCCGAGGCGGTAAAGATAACTATCGGTCCTAAGGGTAGAAATGTGGTTCTCGAAAAGAGCTGGGGTTCTCCCACGATAACCAACGATGGAGTCTCCATCGCGAAAGAAATCGAGCTCGAAGATAAGTTCGAAAATCTCGGTGCTCAGCTAGTCAAAGAAGTGGCTTCCAAGACCAACGATATAGCCGGTGACGGTACCACGACAGCAACGGTTTTGGCTCAGGCAATGATAAAGGAAGGTCTTAAGAACGTTACAGCTGGCGCCAACCCGATTCTTCTCAAAAAAGGTATCCAGAAGGCAACTGAAAAAGCGGTGGCATATATCAGATCCCTTTCCAAGAAGATCTCCTCCAGGGAGGACATTGCTTCGGTCGCGGCAATCTCGGCCAACGACACGGAGATAGGCGAACTTATTGCCGAAGCCATGGACAAGGTCGGACAGGATGGAGTCATAACGGTCGAGGATTCCAAAACGCTGGAAACTTACGTCGAATTCGTAGAAGGCATGCAGTTCGACAGAGGCTATATCTCTCCCTACTTCGTTTCCGACCCCGAGAAGATGGAAGCCATCATCAAGGAACCTCTCATTCTTATAACCGATAAGAAACTCTCTGCGGTCAAGCCGATAGTACCGATGCTGGAAAAAGTTGCACAGGCCGGAAAGCCTCTGGTAATAATTGCCGAAGACATAGAAGGCGAAGCGCTCTCTACTCTCGTTCTCAACAAACTGAGAGGAACTCTTGACTCCGTTGCAGTGAAGGCTCCCGGTTTCGGAGACAGGAGAAAGGCAATGTTGCAGGATATAGCGACGCTCACTGGCGGTACAGTGATCAGCGAGGAAGTCGGTTTAACTCTTGAAAACGCTACCATCAATGACCTCGGAAGCGCCGGCATGGTAAAGGTTAAGAAGGACGACACTATAATCGTTGACGGTAAGGGCGATGCCGATAAGATAAAGCAGAGAATCGGACAGATAAAGGCTCAGATCGAGCAAACTACTTCCGAATACGAAAAGGAAACCCTTCAAGAGAGGCTCGCAAAACTCTCTGGTGGAGTTGCAGTTATAAAGGTCGGAGCGGCCACAGAGACCGAATTGAAAGAGAAGAAGCACAGAATCGAAGATGCTCTCTCCGCAACCAGGGCAGCCGTTGAAGAAGGAATCGTTGCCGGAGGAGGTGTCGTTCTGGCAAGGGCCAAGAAGGTACTTCAGGAGCTTCTCGACAGCACGGATAACCCGGATATCAAAGTCGGTATCAAGGTAGTCCTCAAGGCTCTCGATACACCCATGAAACAGATCGTGGAAAACGCCGGACTCGACGGCGCGGTCGTTGTGGACAAGATCCTCAACAACGATGACCCCGCTTTCGGTTACGACGCTCTCAACGACGTTTATACCGATATGTTCAAGGTCGGTATAATCGATCCGGCAAAGGTTACCAGAAGCGCGCTTCAGAACGCAGCTTCGATCGCCGGCATCCTTCTGACCACGGAAGCCGCGCTGACAGAAAAGCCTGAAGAAAAGCCTCAGGCGCCGATGCCACAGATGCCGGAGTACTGATAGAAATAGAAAAGCGATACTCATAAAATAAGGGAGGGCGTTGCTCTCCCTTTTTTTCCAACTTATACGTTTCGAAGAACCACTCTTCTGTTCTTTCCAAGGACGGCTCTTCCAAGGACAGCTCTTTTGCTAAGTCAAAGTGCCAATTCTCTTCATGCGTTAATCGGAAATTTCTGTCCACAAAAAAGGATCGAAAAGGTATAATTGAGCCAACAACTTCAACAAAGAACCTTTAGTTTTCGAATGACGGGAATCCCGAATAAACCTACAACACGTCAGAGCCGGACGGGTCTTTGGAAGGATAATGTCCGCCCAATTAGAATAGTACCGTATTCGAAGAATTAGGAGACTAACTTTGAGTTTACTCACCGAGAAGCTTAAGGAAGTTCTGTTTTCCGTTATCCCGATTGCAGTACTGGTTCTGGTACTGAACTTCCTGTTCGTCTCATTGAGTTGGTGGCTCATAATTAGATTTGTTATAGGTTCTTTCTTGATCGTTGTCGGGATGTCTTTATTTCTTTTCGGAGTCAGCATAGGAATAAGCCCAATCGGGCACTTCATGGGTAATTTCATCGCCAAGACAAACAAGGTATGGATTATAGCCGCTTTGGGGTTTGTACTTGGCTTCTTCATATCGATTGCCGAACCGGCCTTACACATTCATGCCTCTCAAGTCGAGCTAGTGTCTTCAGGCTTGCTTTCTAGCGGGAGCATCGTGATCACCGCATCAATTGGTATTGCAGTCTTTCTCGCTTTTGGACTTGTGAGAATCGTCTATAACGTCGCTCTGCAAAAACTGATGACTGTGTTTTATGGAATAATACTCGTTCTTTCGCTCTTCTCTTCGGGAGAGTTCCTGGCGATCTCCTTTGATGCTTCTGGAGCCACTACCGGGGCAATGACCGTACCCTTCATTCTCACGCTTGCATTAGGTATTTCTATACTCAAAAGAGACAGTAGATCGTCTGAAAACGACAGCTTTGGACTCCTGGGAGTTGCCTCCGCCGGAGCGATCATCTCAGTACTGCTTATCGGTATAGTATCCAACAATACCAGCATGGAATCTGCCCCGGATTACCTCGTATCAGAATCAACTGCGATTCTGGGATACTTCTTCGGGCCGGTACCCGGTATTGCCAGAGAAGTACTGCTTTCGTTGCTGCCCATACTGTTGACTTTCTTGCTGCTTCAGCTGACCTCCTTGAGGTTATCCAGGAGATCGGTGAGACAGATAACGTTCGGACTGTTCTTCACTTTTCTTGGTATGGTGATTTTCCTGGTCGGGGTCAATGCCGGGTTCATGGATGTTGGCAGAGAAATCGGATACGGAATAGCATCGACGGGCAACAAGGCATTTGTTGTAATCGTCGGCTTCATCCTGGGCCTTGTGACAATCCTCGCAGAACCTTCGGTTTACGTCCTCACTCATCAGATAGAGGATGTTACAAGCGGCGCCGTGAAGAGAAGAATAGTCCTTGTCGCCCTTTCGGCGGGCGTCAGTCTGGCAGTTGGCTTTTCCATGGTGAGAATCGTGGTCCCAGGCATCCAGCTGTGGCATTTTCTTCTTCCGGGCTATGTGATTTCCATATTCCTCTCATTTTTCTCTCCGAAGCTTTTCGTCGGAATAGCTTTCGATGCGGGAGGTGTTGCTTCTGGTCCGATGATAGGAACGTTTGTTCTCGCTTTTGCTCAAGGCGCCGTCAGAGCCGTTGACGGAGCGAACATTCTCCTGGATGCCTTCGGTCTTATATCCATGGTTGCAATGACACCCATTATCGCTCTACAGATACTGGGGTTAATATACAAGATGAAGATAAGAAAAAGAGGTGTTGAATCCAGTGACGACTCTCGAGAATCGTAATGTTTTCAGACTCATATACGTAGTTGTGAACTTCGGCCGGGGAAGCGATGTTCTTCGAATAGCAAAGGAAAAAGGGATAAGCGGTGGCACGATACTTCTGGGGAGAGGTACCATCAGAAATGGGATACTGAACTTTTTCGCATTTTACGAGAGCCGAAAGGAAATCGTTATGATGGTTGCTGACGGTGAAACAGCGCAGACAGCACTCGAAGCTCTCAATAACGAAATGAGATTCGACCGGCCTAATCACGGAATTGCTTTCACTACTGGCATCTGCGACGTGGAAGGGTCAAGAGAGCTTGAGCTCTCCTTGCCCGAAAAAGAAAGAGGTGAAGAAAAGACAATGCGTCACTTGATTACCGTAATAGTTGACAAAGGAAATGCTGAAAAAGTTATCGACGCTGCCACTGAGGCGGGATCTAAGGGTGGAACGATAGTAAACGCAAGAGGTTCCGGAATTCACGAAAGAAGCAAGTTATTCGCGATGGAAATAGAGCCTGAGAAGGAAATTGTTATGATCGTTTCAAAGAGAGACACAACTCAAAAGATCATAGCCAATATAAGAGAGACTCTCAGAATAGACGAGCCGGGTAAAGGAATCATCTTCACTCAGCTGGTCGATGAAGCTTACGGACTGCTCGAGTAAAGCCTTTGTTCAAGAAAAAGACACGAGATGATCCGCACGTTAGGGGCCGTCCTTGGTTCTTCGTCCCAGATCATGGACCCGTCCTTAGAAAGAACGGAAGGGCGAGACCCCCGTATTAGAGCCCTGAATAGGATCATTTCAGGGCAGGCTATTACGGGATGACAGTGCTTGGGCATTCACGGGATTATAGTCCCTTCCCGTCATGCCGGACTCCGATCCGGCATCCTTCGAAAGAGCGAAAGAACTGTTGTTCGACGATGCTGCGTGTCCAGGTTCTTGGTTAAGGAGTGCGAGAAGAGGAGAGAGATGCCGAAAATCGGGTACAACAGACGCCAGGAGCACGTCAGTCACCATTTTCGCTCTTACCCACAACCCACAACAGTTCATAGAGCGATACTAATTTTGAGAACAATAAATAAATGCTGAGCCTATTTATGGCAGAATATAGTTATGAAAGATTTCTTTATCATAGTTAAGTGGAGAAGCAAAGAAAACGCTAGACTGGTCACCCGCCAGGGAAAGAAAACCATACTCGTCTCTTCTCTGGCGATTATCTTTTTGGTTATGGTCAGTGTTCCGCTCATTTTCTATATGAGGAGATACTTCATCCCCAACTTTTCGAGGATTGCCGGACTGTCCGATCAGTTGAGGGAACTGACCGGCATAGATCTGAAAATGATAGTCATAACGTTTTTTTCTGCGATCATCTTCTCGATCCTTCTGGGCAGCGATCTCCCCATAGTCATTTCGAATCTCTTCTTTTCCGACAGAGTTAAACTACTACTACAGATGCCCGTCAAGAAATCGACCATTGCCAAGGTACAGATTTCCGAAGTCCTCACCACCGGCGGTTTGCCGGTTCTGCTGTTTGTGCCGGTCTTTCTGGCAGCCCTGAGCGGATTGGGTTTTTCCGGGTCCCGGTTCTGGTTGGCGTTGGTTCTGCTCCTCGTCTTCGTTATAGATATCCTGTGCATTACAAGCGTGATATCTTTCGCGGTAGTTTTCCTCTCCAGGGGCAGATTCCTCAAAGTTCTCTCCTCGATAATGACTATGGTGACACTCTTCACGTTCATCTTTACACTTAGGTTCATGGACTTCTCGGCCATAGATCTCGCCAGACCCGACCGTGTGGCAGAGCAGTTTGGCACACTTCAGGGAGTGATAACGGCCCCTTACCTGCCCTGGACACCCTTCGTCAGGGCAATTGTAGGAGAGATCGGCGATGTGGTTCTATTCTTGCTTTACTCTCTTGCGATAGTGGCGATCCTCGAATTTCTTGAGCTTTTTCTATACCCTGGAGTCGTTCAAAAGCTGCTGACGCAGCCGACAGGTTCTACAAAAGACTTCAGAAGAGCTAGTCGTGGCCGATCGCATTCCTTCTCCGGAATCTTGAAAAAGGATTTTCTCCTTCTGATTAGAGAGCCAAAACTCACTTTCGCCTTTCTGTATCCCTCTCTCTTCGTACCTGTGGTCGTTATGGTCAACCCCGCACTCCTGAGAAGTTTCGGAATACTGCAATTACTGGGATTGATCGTCTTCCTCTTCAGTAACTATTCTACCGTCTCTTCAACGGCACTTTTCGCCTTCGAAAGACAGCTGGGCGATAATGGCTTTCTCTTCCCGGTGAAAAGGGTCGGTGTGGTTATATCGAAAGCCTCGATAGTCACATTTCTTTACTCGCTCATCATATTCCTGGTCGGGCTTTATGTGGTATCGAAAGCCTCGGTTTACAGGAATTTCATGTTCACTTTTCTCTTCTTCATGCTTCCCACGATATTCTCGCTGTCGCTGCTGGGCGGCTATCTCGAAAAGAGCTTCGGTACCAGGGATACGAGTAACGTTTTCAAGGCTCTCACACTTGCCGGCGCTGTGATCTCGTTCGTTCTATCGACTCTTCTACCAGTCTTCACGACGCTTCCCCTGGCTATGTACACTACCGGTGGCATAGCCTCATTTCTGGGTTTTTTGAATCTTCCAGCCGCCGACCCGTGGACCTGGCTCTTCGGAATGGCCATACCGTTTCTGTTGTGGGCCGGTATCATCTGGGCATCGTTAAAGTCACTGTGCTATAATTTTGTCTGAATGAGGTTTTTGGAGGGATGTTGTTGAAAGCTCAAGACGTTAAGTATCTTAGCAGGAAGATCATGGAGGCCGGAGAGATACCGCTCCTTTGGGGGCATTTCGGAGTGGGCAAGACTGACCTTGCCAGAGAGATAGCAGAAGAGACCGGCAGGAAACTGGTGATACTTGTAATCTCCCAGATGGAACCGGGAGATCTAATAGGGATGCCTTCCAGAGACGGGGAACGGACGCTGTTTTTGAGACCGGACTGGTGGCCGACCGATGGAAACGTGATACTTATGATCGACGAGGTCAACAGAGCCCACAGGTCTATCAGGAACGCCATAATGCAGCTTCTCATTGACAAGCGAATACACAACCATTTTCTACCCGAGGACAGCTGGATAATCGCTGCCGCCAACCCGCCAGACGAGGAGTACGACCAGGTTGAACTCATAACCGACCCGGCCTTCATGTCAAGGTTCTTTCATATAGAATTGACTCCCGATCCCGAAGAATGGCTGAGATGGTCGAAAACTCAAAACGTTCCCGACTGTGTCACCAGATTCATCGGAGAGTACCCCGAATTCCTTTCCAGGGACACAATCGTTTCGATGAGACTGGAACTCAGGCCAAGTCCGAGAAGCTGGTACAAACTCGGAAGGGTCTTCGGTATCCTCGAAAGTGACGAGATAGAAAAGTACGGCTACGTGCTGGCCGCGGGAATCGTCGGACCGGAAGCCGCCAGAACTTTCATGAGCAAGATACAGGGCAACCAGCTCCTCCCCTCTCCCAGAACCCTGCTCATGGAACTGGACGACAGTATTTTGAAGAGAATCTCCCAGAGTGACATATCCGGGATCAGCGCCTCCGTCATGAGAATAACCAGACATCTTTCGGAGCTCGACGAAATGCAGGTTCAGGAGTACTTCCAGATGGTTCCGAGGATCGCGGGAAACCTTCTCGAAATAGGGAGAGTGATCCCGAGAGACTCTTTCTTCTCGATCATCAGGCATATAGTCCACCAGATGGAAGGAGAAAAAGGCCTGAAGCGTGCTCTCTTCGAAAATCTCCTCGAAGAGCTCGCGATGGATCACGACGTCATGAAATTCCTTCAGGGGAGCCATGAGAGTGCAAAATGAAGAACTGATGGAACGTGCCGTTTTTGAACTGGGGAAGGAAAGCCCTTTCTACAACTTCTTGCTCCTTTTCGTTGATAGAATACCTTCCTCAGCCACAAGAACCGTCAGGCTGCGCGTGACATCGAGAGGAAGGTTTCAGTTACTCTACAACCCGGACGTTCTGGGCAACAAACCTCTGGCCTTTACAAAGGCTCTGTTGAAACATGAATGTCTCCACATAGTGAATGGACATATATTGATTCCCGTGAACAGGTCCAGAGAGAAAGTCGTATGGGATCTCTCTATGGATGCGGCGGTGAATCAGTACATACCTGAGCTGGACGCCTTCAGTCTTCCTCTGGACTCTCTGCTTTCGGAGGGGTGTGGCACCGACAATGAGAGATTCTTCGCCGGTCCGCCCATGGCCCACCCGGGCGAGACGGCTGAGTTCTACCATTCGTGGGCAATGGACTTTATGAGAAAAAATAGATCCATCGACCTCGAACTTCTCGAGGGTAATCTCTCCAGAGTGGATTCTCACGAAGATTTTGGCAGCTTCGAACTGCCGAAAGAATTTATCGAAGATCTTTTGAAGCAGGTCGTCTCCGAAACGCTGGAAAAGGCGAGGGCGGGAATGCCTGAAGGTCTGGAAGAGGTAATGAAACTGGTTCTCGACAATCCCGTGCTCGACTGGAGGAACGTGATACGAAGGTTTTTCGGTTCATCGACCTACGTGGGTAGATACAGAACCCCTATGAGACCGAACAGGCGCTACGATGATCAACCGGGCTGGAAAAGCGACTACGCGGCCAAGCTGGTTGTGGTGGTCGATACCAGCGGTAGCGTCATAGAAGACGAATTCAACGCTTTCTTCGGTGAAATAGATGCGGTGACCCGAATCACCGATTCCAGAATCTGGCTGGTACAGGTCGATGAGACCGTCCAGAGCGTGATGAAGTATGGCAAGGGTATGTGGAGAGACCTCAAGTTGGTGGGCAGGGGAGAGACCGATCTTCAACCGGCCGTAGATTACTCACAGGAAAACCTGAGGCCGGAAGGGTTGATAATCTTCACCGACGGCTATACGGATCTCCCGTCGGTTGCCAGAAGGGTGTTGTTCGTACTTCCGAAGAGCCACAATTCCGATTTCGCTTCGGAAGCCAGATCCATTTATGGCAAATCGTCGGTGGTGTTTCTGAGTTGATTTACTATGCAGGACCGGAGAGTTACAGAAACAGGCTTGAGAGAGTTTACAACAGCATAAGTGGAAGGTTCATGGAGATCGGAAGCCTTGTGAACGAGCGTTCCGACAAGCTCGACAACGCCTTTGGACATTTCATGACTCTGGTCGTTCAGACGATGAGGAGGGATTTCCCGGTTCTATCGATTTTCGTAGATAGCGAGGGCAGGGGCTTCTGCGGACTTTCAAACTCCTCTCCATTCGAAACCGCCAGTGCCCTCTACAGGTTTGGAAAGGAAGAGGCCGAAGAGATGAGGGAGGCTTTCTCGGATTTCTTCGGTGATGCCGAACTGACATTCCAGAGAGCGATCTTTCAGACTCCCCTAAAGCTCTACTTCCTTTCTTACTATGGAAACGAGAGACTTCTGAAGAGGGAGATTCTGAAGGACTCTCTGAGGGGAAAGGAGTATTTCCGGCTCCCGGAACTCATAGACGGAGAGCTCATCGATATCTGCATCAAGAACTACAGGAGATGGCTGGAGTTCCCTTACGGCGAGGTCTTCATCTTCCCTGTTCAAAACGTTTTGAAGATTGCCTTCGGTCTGCCGAAGTCCGAAAGAAACATCGATAAATCTGTGGTCATGGAGCTTTCAAGGCTTTTCAGATCCGAAGTCACCAGAAAATACGGCACTCTCAGGATAGCCAGCGTCACCCCGGATATGCGTATAGACCGGCCCGTCGCAACGGTTTTCGAGATAGATCTGGTGCGGGCCAGGGAGATCTTGCCGGCTTTGCCGCATCTGTACGAGTTCTACTGTGGATGCGTAGAAAGAACCCTCGCAAGTATGGTAGATCAGATCGAAAACTATTTTCCCCTGAAGAAGCGGGGTGAGTGAGACGGCCAGACAGACCCTGAAGATGTTCTACCCGATATCCATCAAAAATATAAGGCAGCTCAAGGCTGGCGATCTTATCCAGTACAGCGGCCGTGTGCTTCTGGCCAACGAAAATACGATAGATAAGTACCGGATGTACGAGAAACTCGAGGGAACGCCCCTGCTGAACCTTTCCAGAGAGATACTCTTCTTCTGTGCGTCCGTTGAAACCGGTTTGAGTCAGGAACCGGCCGATATCGATCCCGACGATCTAGAATACCTTTTCATGTCCGGCGTTACGGCGACCGCGGGTCTGGATATAAGCGATAAGGAGATGTTCGATATCTACAGGCGTTTTTCCAGGGTAAACTTTTCGTTGTGTAACAGGAAGGTTCTCTCGCCTGTCGATACCGACCGGGAGGTCCCGGAAGAAATCGAATGTGGCCTCAGTGTATCTCTCAAGGATGTTCTCTTCTTCGTCGATGTTTCCAGCAGCGGCGAGAAGTTCGGGGGAATCTGCGATGCCTGACTTCAAAACGCACGTGACGTGGGGGCTCTTCTCCTATCCGGTGTATATGCTCGTTGCTATGTTGATCATAGAGATCGCCAAACTTCCAATTATCGTCGATAGTCGGATTATCGGGACAGGTTACCTCCTCTACATTCTGGGGAGCGATCTGCCGGACATCGATTCGAAACAGGCACTTATAAAACGTACACTTGAGGTGATGATAGCCGGAGTAGTCTCATCCATTATATATTCTTCGCTTATATCACCAAAGATTCAACCAATCCTCCTTTCATGGATCTACTCTCTTCCGGTTGCGGTGACCATTTCCTTTTCAATGGCGATAATTTGCGGAATTGTGACCTCAAAGATTCTAGATTTACTGAGCCACAGGGGTTTCTTTCACACAATATGGGCCGGGCTGCTCTACGGCGCTATCGTTCTTGCTCTTCTGCTCCCCAGATCGGGGGCTTCTGCCGGGAACTTCTCTTATACGGAGATAGGTTTCCTTTCGCTTGCGGGGACTACCGGGTACTTCCTGCACCTTCTACTGGACAGAGTCGAGACTTCAAGGAAGAAAAGAAAAAGGGCTCTCTCCGTACAGGAAAAGGGCCCTCAATAAATTCAAAATTCAAGATCCACTATTCGTTGAAATCTATGGTTCTCCTGACGCTCTTTTTGGTGTGAAACTCCAGCTGATCGCCATCTTCGAATTCGTCGAATCCTACGGCCTTTATTCCACACTCCTTGGGCGCATCGACCCTACTCGCGTCGTCTTTGTAGTGCTTGAGAAACTCTATATCTGTATCGGCGATCTCCTCGTTGTTTCTATAGACGCGCATCTTCCCCTTTTTGAGGACGTGTCCTTCGATCAATTGAACACCGGCAATCGTACCGACCTTGCTGATCTTGAAGATCTTCTTTACATGTCCCCGGCCGGTCACTTCTTCAACCTCTTCAGGTTCCAGCAAGCCTTCTAGCGCTTTCTTCAGATCGTCGATAAGATTGAATATGATCTCGTAAACCTTTATCTGTACACCCTCCACTTCGGCCTGGCGACGGGCTTGAGCGTCGGGTTTGACCTTGAAACCCATTATTACGGCATCGGAGGCCGACGCGAGCATAACGTCGCTGGAATTAACCGAGCCTATCCCCGAGTGCACAACTTCTATTCGTACATCTGTATTTTCCAGTTTCAACATGGCCTGCTTCAGAGCTTCGACGGTTCCAAAAGAATCGGCTTTGAGTATGAGCTTGAGATCTTTCTTCTCGTTCGATTCTCCGGTCATCGAGAGGAACTCCTCCAGTCGAACGTGGCGCTTGTTGGTTACCGACTTCTCTTTCTGTAGCTGGCCTTTGCTGTACTGGGAAAGGCCTCTGGAAGTATCGAGATCGTCCACAACGTAGACGATACTGTGGACGTCCGGTACTTCATCGAAACCGATGATCTGTAAGGGATCAGAGGGATGTGCCTCTTTAATCCGCTTGCCGTTCTCGTTTATCAGCGCCTTGACCCTTCCGGCCGAACTACCGGCGACTACGTAATCTCCGGCCTTCAGCACTCCGTCCTTCACAACCAGCGTGGCCAGAGGCCCCACAGCTTTGTCTAGCCTGGAATCGATGATTATCCCGCGCGCATGACCCTGAGGTATGCACTTTATATCGGCCACCTCGGCGACCAGTAGAATCATCTCGAGGACGTCTTCGACTCCTTTGCCGGTTTTGGCAGATACGGGAACGGTAACGGTGTCGCCTCCCCAGTCTTCCGGAACCAGGCCCAGCTTCGAAGCCAGTTGCTGCTTCGTGAGGTCGATGTTGGCGTTGGGTTTGTCTATCTTATTTATAGCGACGATTATTGGTACGTTAGCGGTTTTCGCGTGATTGTAAGCCTCTATGGTCTGCGGCATAACGCCGTCGTCCGCTGCCACTACCAGAACCACGATATCCGTAGCCTGTGCACCGCGCGCCCTCATCTCCGTGAAGGCTTCGTGGCCGGGCGTATCGATGAAGGTTATCTTCTTACCCCTTATCTCTACCTGGTACGCACCTATGGACTGTGTTATGCCCCCGATCTCACCTTCGGCGACCTTAGCCTTCCTTATCCTGTCGAGCAACGTTGTCTTTCCGTGGTCAACGTGACCCATCACAGTGACCACTGGCGGTCTCTGAACCAGCCTGACCCCCTCCCGGTAGGTGTTCTGGTAGGACTCTACGAGCCTCTCGAAGGGATTAACTTCGTCTTCCTGAACGAGTTCTATTTCCCATTCGTACTGAGAGGCGATGTTTCTCGTGTCGTCCATGGAAAGTATCTGTCCCGGTCTCAGGATTATGCCTTTCATGAACTGGTCTTTGATTATCTTCGAAATTGGAATATTCATCTTCTTGGCCAGCGTATCGAGTTTGAATTCATCGCTTTTGAGTTTTATCGTTCTGGCCGCCTGCTGGACAGGAGCCTTTTTCTCCAGGGGCGTCTCCTCCTTGGAAACGAGCTTCTTTTCGAGCTTTTTGACTTCCTTTTCCTGAACCTTAATCTTGGCCTTTTCGTTCTTTCTCGCCGTTTCTTTTTTCTCTTCTTCATAGAGGCCCACTATGATATTCACAGTTTCATC
>NZ_DAOSEH010000037.1:0-20700 GCF_035363035.1 Mesotoga sp.
CACGTGCTCGGCCGGAAGGTCACCGACTACAGGAGCGATTACTGGTTCAAATAATTACTTCATAGAATCCCAAAAAGCTCTCCGGATCTGGAGGCTCAAGGCGGGCCGGACACGTGCCGTTCAGTTCAAACTCGACTATCGCCCGGCTTTCCGGTCCGGTTATCGGAGTGCGACAGTTGCGGCCCGTTATCGGCGAACAACTCCGCCCGGTCGTGTCTTCAACTTCAACTTGGACGAGCGACACAAAGCGAATATAATCGAGGTGGATTCAGCAAGAGGCACTTACTGAATAGGGGGTGTTTGAGATGAAACGGGCGCTCGTTGTTATCGTTCTCGTAACTCTGATACCGCTGATAGTGTTCTCTTCACTTATCCACACGGCCGAAGACGGGGTAATAAGGGGCACGATAAAATCTTATCGGGACGGGGTTCTCACCTTCCAGCTGGCCGCCGCCAGAGTAGATGTAGATCTGGACATAGCGAAGGTCCTGAAGATCTCCTTCGACGAGAAGACCATCAGGGGGCAGGGCCTGGTGATGAAGAACGGCCTGAACATACCTTACACCATCCTCGTCTCCATAGAGGATGGCAAGGCGATCTTCGCCCTTCCCTTCGGCATGATGTACGTCGATTCCCTTGAAAAACTGGCCTTCCTCAACACCCAGGACTTTACGGAACTTTCGCTACCGGAGGAAAAGGACTTCCTGGTCGAAACGGTTACGGAGGCGAAGTTCGAAGCGGCCCTCGAAAAAGCGGAGGGAGACGGGTATCACTTCGCCTCTCCCTACGGTACACTGATCGTGCCGGCCTCCCACATAACAAAGATGAGGATCGGGCAGGGTCCTTACAGTGAGTCTGGAACAACTCTTCCGGGAAACGTCGTGATAGACGGCGCAATTCACAGCTTCGACGGCAAGTATCACACGTTGAAGACGGACTTCGGAGAGATCAAGGTTCTCGCCGGAGCCCTGAACTCATGGGTCAACGAAGCGCCCGGCGATCCGATAGAGGCCGAGTCTTTCCTGATCTTCAAGAACCTCCAGCAGGTCACCGGCTCGGTACGGAACTGGTCGAGTGGAACGGTGGAGTACGCGACTCCCTGGGGAGCACTGCAGATACCGCAGAACGAAATAGCGCAGATAATCATGGGAAAGTCGATAGGTCTGCAGATAACGACGACGCCCTCCGGGGCCGACGTCTCCTTCGACGGAGAACCGACAGGAAAGAGTCCCGTCCTGATCTCCACGCTCACCGAGGGGAAGCACACCCTGGTCGTTTCCATGCCCGGCTACCGGACGGTCGAACGCGAGGTTTACACCACTCCTATGATGTACTCGCAGATAGAGGTCGTCCTGGAGTATGGGAACTTCTGGGAGACTAAAACACCGATGCCGACGGCCAGGAGCAGCCACGGCGCGGTGGTCTGTGATGGAAGGATCTACGCGATAGGCGGCTTCGACGGAAACAGCCGCCTCAACAGAGTCGAAGCGTACGATCCCGCTACCGACGGCTGGACCGAAGTCGCGCCGATGCCGACTGCCAGGAGCAGTATAGCGGCCGTTCTCTGCCAGGATAGAATCTACGTGATAGGCGGCCACGACGGAAGCAAACGCCTCAGCAAAGTCGAAGCATACGATCCCGCCTCGAATGCATGGACGACAGTTTCGCCTATGGAGACTGCCCGAAACAGCCTCACGGCGGTGGCTTACGAAGAGAGGATCTACGTGATAGGCGGGTTCGACGGCAGCAAGAGCCAGAGCAGAGTAGATGTGTACGATCCCCGCACCGACAAGTGGAGTTCGGCCGCACCGATGCCCACCGCGAGGTACGGACTGGCCGCGGTGGTTTACGGCGGCAGGATATACGCCATGGGCGGTAACGACGGAAGCGTCCGGCTCGACAGGGTCGAAGTTTACGATCCCGCCACCGACGGCTGGACAGAAGTCGCGCCGATGCCGACGGCCAGAGAGTGGTTGACGGCCGTAGTTTATGGCGAGAGGATCTACGCCATAGGCGGGTACTCCGGAAGCGTATCTAACAGAGTCGAGGTTTACGACCCCGCTAACGACAGCTGGATCGAGGCCGTGCCGATGTCGGCCGGAAGGGAGTGGTTCGCTGCGGTGGTCAGTGAGGATTGGATCTACGCGGTTGGCGGATCGGACGGAAAGAACCATTTGAACAGGGTCGAAGCGTACAACCCCGCCGGAATACCTCCCGTCGCCTCATCGACAGAGGTCGCCGACGATCTTGCGGATCGGGCCGAGTTCGATCTCCGACTCGTTGTGGTCGCCCCTATAACGGCCGACTTCTACCTGGGCGAGAGCCACGATCTGGAAATAGAACTGGTTGGACCGACTAACTTCAAAGAATCCTTTGAAAATGTTGCCTCAGGCGATCCGAACACCGTGACGATCGCCTCCCTGAAGGCCGGAACGTACGAGATAAGGACGAAGTGGGGAGACGCGAGCAGAACCTGGACCGTCGAACTGAACGACGGTGAATCGACCGTGAGATTCATGATGTAAGAGTGAACTCTTAACCTTTCGAAATTATCCCGTGTAATCTGCCCTAAAATCCCGTTCGGAATTCACGAACGGGATTTTTTCTGCCAGAGATGGACCTGCCATCCTGAGAAAGGCCGGGGACGGCTGTCGAAGCTCAGGTAGTATAATCGATTATATATAAATGTGGGAGGTAGGAGCAGTACTGCTAACGAGAAACTGTCGGATAACATTGGCGATGGGAGAATTAATCCGTAAGGAGGCAGACTATATGTTAGTCTGCATTGTTGTAAGAAAACTAAAACTTGTAGAAAGATCATCATCGCTATTATGCGAAAGGAGGGAAGCGTCATTCCTCACCGGGCTAAAGCACGGTGATGAATGACACTGTTTAGATGAAGAAGTCGATTATTTCCGTAATTACTCTTCTGTCGGCATCGCTTTTCGCTCAGGGCGTTCCGGAGTTGTATTCCGCACCCGTCAAGAAAGCGCAGGTAGGCGCCATAGAAATGGCTTACAAGGTCTTTGGAAGCGGCGCCCCTCTGCTTATGATCGCAGGTTACGGATCGCCTCTGGAGAGCTGGGACCCGTACGTAGTTTCCGCGCTCTCTAAAGAGTTCACCGTGATAGTCTTCGATAACAGGGGCATCGGAAGATCGACAACTTCTGACGAGGCCCCTTCGATAGAGTTGTTTGCGAAAGACGCCGCTGATCTTGTCAGAACCATAGGCTTTGAAAAGGTCAGCCTCGTGGGATGGTCCATGGGAGGTTACATCGCGCAGGAGTTCGCCCTCAATTATCCGGAGCTGACCGACAAACTGGTTCTTCTCTCGACTAGCTGCGGAGGAGACGAGTCGGTGCCTCCTTCGGATGAAGCGGTTTCCATGCTTCAGAACATGGGGGATCCACAGGTGCTTCTGAAAGTGCTCTTCCCTGCCGACTGGACGCTTGCCCATCCGGAGGTGGCGGCGAGGTTTACGGCCGCTTCCGGTCAGGATGGAGCCGGCGACCAAAACCAAAGAGGTATAGCCGATCAATACGTTGCCGTGGGTAACTGGAGTGGGACCTGCGAGAGGCTGAAATCGATCGAGTCCGACACCATGATAATAGCGGGAACGGAGGATATCATACTCCCCGTGAAGAACTCGCTGATCCTCGCCGAAGCGATAGAGGGCTCATGGCTCGTGAGATTGAAAGACGGCGGACACGGTGCGATTTATCAGTTCCCCGAAAGAATCGCCGATCTGCTGATTACCTTTTTGAAGTAACCCGTTCACCGACAGGCTCCCGAAATCTCTGCCTCAAAAAACAGTCAGGTCTCGATGTCATGCGGATCGTGGATAGCTTTCGCTCATCTCTTCATATGATCTTAACATGACCGATCGGTCATGTACATTGACCGCCCGTTCTTTTTGATGTAATATATGACCGAGAAGTCATATGACCAAGTGGTCATAAAGAGGGTGATCGCGATACCAAAAGAGACGTTTTTCAATCTACCGCTCGAGAAGAGAGAAAGGATCATCGAAGCGGCGATAGACGAGTTTTCAAGAAACGACTACCGCGAGGCGAAGATTAACGAGATAGTCAGGCTGTCTTCTATACCCAAGGGTAGTTTCTATCAGTACTTTGAAGATAAGAAGGATCTGTTCAAGTATGTGATCGATCTGCTCTACGAGAAAAAGATGGAGGCGATATCAAACGTTATGAACTCGGCCGTGAACACGAGTGCTTTTCAGGTGCTCAGGTTAATGGCTGAGGCGGCGATCGAGATGGCCGAGGAGAATCCAAGGTTATCGAAGATAGGAGACAGACTCATGGCCGATCCGGCTCTTATGAGAGAAGTTTTCGAAGACTACAGGCCATCGAGTGACGGGCTTATGGAAGGCCTAGTGAGACAGGGCATAGAGAGGGGCGATATCGCGCCCTGGGTAGATCCCTCGCTGGCGGCCAGGCTGATTACGGCCTTTTTACTCGCGCTCGGAGATGCGGTCAGAGAATCGGGATCCGGCAATCTGACGGAAGAGGCGAGAAAGAAGTTCTACTCGATGGTCGATATTCTTGAAAAAGGAATGAGGAGGAGAGAACAAGATGATAGAAGTTGAAGGACTGTACCATTCTTACACGAACGATGAAAGATATGCCGTCAAGGGTGTGTCGTTCAATATAAAAGAAGGCGAGATCTTCGGCTTTCTGGGACCGAACGGCGCGGGCAAATCGACCACGCAGAAGGTTCTGACGGGATTGCTCCCACTGCAACGGGGCTCTGTGAAGATAGCCGGTAAGGATGCGGGTAAACCCGATTCGAGCTTTTACAATATGATAGGCGTTTCCTTTGAGCAACCTAACCTGTACAGGAAACTGACGGGACTGGAGAACCTGGACTACTTCGCGAAGATGTACGATGTTCCAACTGAAGATCCCATGGAACTGCTGAGGATGGTCGGTCTAGAAGAGGCCGCTTCGAAAAGGGCGGGAGAGTACTCCAAGGGTATGCAGCAGAGACTGGTTTTCGCCCGCTCCCTGATAAACAAACCGAAGATCTGGTTCCTAGACGAGCCGGTTTCGGGGCTAGATCCGACCACTTCGGCAACGATCAAAGAAATAATCAAACGAAAGAAGAGCGAGGGCGTGACCGTATTTCTCACGACCCACAACATGTATATAGCCGAAGAGCTCTGCGACCGCGTAGCCTTCATAGTCGCCGGAGAGATATCGCTCATCGATTCTCCGCGCAACCTTAAGCTACAATACGGGCAAAAGCTGGTCGAAGTCGAATACAGACTCGACGGGAGCGTCAAGAAAGAGAGTTTTTCTCTGCTTCAGGGAAGCGACAAAGCGAAACTCAACACCCTGATAGAAAAAGGGACGATCGAGACTATGCATTCGAAAGAAGCGACTCTCGAAGAGATATTCATCGGGGTGACTGGCAGGGAGCTGAGATGATGAGACTGGCTGCCAATACTTTGAAGGAGCTCAGACTGGGCTGGCGGAGTTATTACTTTCTTCTCGTCGTCGGAGTCGCGATCGCGTACTTCCTTCTGGTGACCTTTCTCATTCCCGAAGATCTCACCGTGAGCCCGGATGTGGTGGTCCTGAACGAGATGGAAGAAGGCTCTCAGGTCATGGAAAATCTCTTCGGAGGCGATATGGAGAGCGACAAACTTTTGCTGGCCAAGGATAGAGACGATCTTGAGAAAACAATGAACCGGCGTTTTAACAGTGTCGGAATAGTTTTGAAAGGCTCTATAAGAGAGCCGGGTTTCGAACTGGTCTTTCAGGGTCATGAGAGCCAGGATATCAGGGAGCTGCTGAGACTTTCAATATTGCAGAGAACGGGCACTCTCCGCTCGGAAGAAGGATACAATATCGAGTATCTTGAAGACCGAAAACCCGTCGATGAAGCGATCCCCTTCAACAAGTCCTTTCTCCCGGTTCTCTTGATGTCCGAGGCGGTAATGCTCGGAATGTTCCTGGTCTTTGCCATGATCTTCGGCGAGAAGTCCGAGGAAACTATAAAAGCCTACAGCATCACCCCGGGGAGGATATGGGAGTATCTGGGAGCCAAGGTCATCGTGCTCGCGATTCTTGGAGTGCTCTTCACTCTCATACTGACTCCTATGGTCGTCGGAATCGGTCCGAGGTACGGCGAGTTATTGCTGATAGTCGTTGTCGGAAGCACCCTTTCAACATCTATAGCGCTTATCTTTGCGAGTTTCTATAACAACCTCTCCCAGTCGCTCGTTCCCATGCTTGGGCTGAGTCTCGTGTTCGGTCTGCCGATGATATCCTTTTTCATTCCAGGATTCTCGCCCTGGTACCTCAGGATTCTGCCCACTTACACCATACTTTTCGCGCTCAAGGGGGCCGTCTTCCCGGGTTCAATCCAAGTTGGCATCTCCAGCCTTTGGCTGATAGCGCTTGAGGGAGCGATCGCCTTCACGATCGCCGTGCTTGTTTACGGGCAGCGAGTCCGAAAAAATTGAAGGGAGATGGTTTGATGAATGTGAGAAGAGTTCTCAATATATTCAGACTGGACACTTTGAACAGCCGCAGGGACAAAGTGATGATCTACACACTGCTGGCGCCAATAATACTGACGATCGTATTCAAATTGATATCGCCGGATTTTCAGAGCCTGTCGATCGATTTCATCGTACCGGAGAGTGAGGCCGAACTGGCCGTTCAGCTGGACAGGTACGCAAACGTAGAAAAGGTAGCCGGCATACGGGAAATGAAGGATGCGGTAGCCCGTGGAGGCGACCGGATTGGAGTCTATGAGAGCGGGGGGAAGTATGTCCTGGTTATGCAGGGCGACGAATCGCCACAGGCGCGTGAACTGGCGGAGCTGGCGATTTCGGCCGTACTCCAAGGAGACACATCCTTGATAAATATCGACTTCAGCGACAACGGCAGAGTGATACCGCCGGTTACGCTCTTCGGCTTCAGCTTTGTGGTCATACTCTCCTTCACGCTGGGAGGCTTTATCATAGGGTTCAATATAATCGAAGAGAAAGAGAGCGGAGCCATGAGGGCTTTGATGGTAACGCCAGTTTCGAAGGCCGAGTTCCTTCTGGGAAGGAGCATAATGGGAATCTCCGTGCCGATAATCCACGCGCTTCTGGCCGTCTTGATCTTCGCAATAGGCGGTCTGGATATACTCAAGCTCATAATGGTGACTGTCGTGAGTTCGGTCATAGGCATCGTGATGGGTTTTTTGATCGGAGTCATGTCTTCCAGTCAGATGACCGGTCTTGCGAATATGAAGATAAGCGTTCTGCTTCTGTTGATGCCCGTTATGATTGCTTTTGTTTTGCCCGAAAACAGACAGTTCATATTCTACTGGTCTCCGACTTACTGGTCGTTTGCGGCGTTGAAGGATATTCTTACACGGAGCGCCGAATGGGGAGGTTTTCTACTGCAACTTCTGTGGATTTCTCTCACGACCGGACTGCTTTTCCTGTTCATGAGGGGAAAGATAAAGAGCGGACTCAAGACTTATCAGAGTTGAAGCGGGAGAAATTCCCGCTTCAATTTCATCTACAAAATCACTTCGGTTGAAGTAGATATTTTTATGGGGCAAAAAATAAAATACTCCGCAACCTTCTCTGTACAATATTCGTTTTCTGGCTTCCTGAACGATCTGAGTCGATAATTACCCATCTGGTCAGATCAATCGTTCTTTGATCGTTCTCTGATAATTTTATTCCATTTTCCTCTTTCTATATTACCGTGATGGCATACCAGAAATGAGTGAATCTTTGGCTATAATTTCAATAATAGGAGATTCCTCTTATTTCTTCGTGAATCTGACAGGAAAGAACAAACAAATACGAACTAGAGGTGAGAATTATGATTGAAGGAAAGGAAATTGCCTCTGCAGGTCAGCTGAGATATGGAATGCTTGGGGGTGGAGAAGGCTCTTTCATTGGCGACGTACACAGAAAGGCGATCGCCATGGACGGTCTGGCACAACTCGTTGCCGGCTGTTTCTCGATAGATTACGAAGACACTCTCAGAACGGCGAAAAAACTTCGCGTCGCTGACGACAGGGTTTACAAAGACTACGTTGAAATGGCCAGGAAGGAGTCGGGCAGAGAAGACTGCATAGACTTCGTAGATATCGCGACACCCAACAACACGCATTATCCAATTGCAAGAGAGTTTCTAAATGCCGGCATAAACGTTGTCTGCGAGAAACCGTTGACCATAGATCTGGCGCAGGCCGAAGAACTCGCCGCACTGGCGAGGAAAAAGGGATTGCTCTTCGCCGTCACTTACACCTACTCCGGTTATGTGATGGTGAAACAGGCAAGAGAAATGATACGGCGGGGTGATATTGGAGAGATCAGGGTCGTAATGGGTGAGTACGCCCAGGACTGGCTGGCCACACGTCTGGAGGACACTGGGAATATGCAGGCCTCCTGGAGGACCGATCCCTCCCAGACTGGCCGATCCAACTGCGTCGGGGATATAGGAAGCCACATAGAGAATACGGTATCATACATGACCGGATTGAAGATCAAGTCCCTGTGTTCCAGTCTGGACTCTTTCGTTCCCGGTCGTAAGCTCGACGACAACGCCGAGATACTAGTGAGATTCGACAACGGCGCCAGGGGCGTTTACTGGGCATCGCAAGTTGCAGTGGGTCACGACAACGGACTGAGAGTGAGGATCTTCGGAAGCAAGGGATCCATAGAGTGGGAACAGGAAAACCCCAACTACCTCAGGGTGGCCTATATCGGTGAGCCGGTTCAGATACTTTCCAGGGGCGGAAGCTATATGTTGCCGAACGCCGCAAAGACGTCTCGGATCCCGGCGGGTCATCCCGAGGGTTATTACGAAGCCTTCGCCAACATCTACCGCAACTTCGCAACTGCGCTGATGAAAAAGAAAAAAGGTGAAGATATTTCCGACGCGGATTTTCCGAGCGTGGAAGATGGACTCGAGGGAGTCAAGTTCATAAGCAAAGCTGTCGAGAGTTCTGAAGCCGGCAGCGTATGGATAGACATGTAGGAGGGATATTTATGGGAAAGAGACCGGTTACTCTCTTTACGGGTCAATGGGCCGATCTGACCTTTGAGGAGATCTGCAAAAAAGCCAGTTCCTGGGGCTACGACGGCCTCGAAATAGCCTGCTGGGGCGATCATATGGATCTAGAAAGGGCCGCGACCGATCCCGCTTATGTGGAGAACAGGAAGAGTATCCTCGAGAAGTACGATCTGAAGTGCTGGGCGCTCGGCGCCCATCTGGAGGGGCAATGCGTGGGGGATCTGTACGATTCGAGGCTCGACGGCTTCGCACCGGACAGTTGCAAGGGCGACCCCGAAAAGATAAGAGCCTGGGGCATAAAACAGATGACGTTCGCCCCCACAGCCGCAAGAAATATGGGCTGCTACACCGTCACCGGTTTCACCGGCTCTCCGGTATGGAAATTCTGGTATTCCTTCCCCCAGACAACGGAAAAGATGGTAGAAGACGGTTATAAAGAGATATTCGATCTCTGGACGCCGATATTCGACAGATTCGACGCCGAAGGGGTGACCTTCTCCCTGGAAGTCCATCCCACGGAGATCGCTTTCGATTACTACACGGCGAAGAAACTGCTCGAGGTCTTCAAATACAGAAAGACGCTCGGCTTCAACTTCGATCCAAGCCACCTGATCTGGCAGGGTGTGAAACCCCACCTCTTCATACACGATTTCGGCGACAGGATCTACCATGTCCACATGAAAGACGCGGCCGTCACGCTGGACGGCAGGGCCGGAATCCTCGGCTCCATGCTGACTTTCGGTGATAACCGGAGAGGCTGGAACTTCAGGTCGCTCGGTCACGGCCATGTCGATTTTGAAGAGATAATAAGAGAGCTGAACAACATCGGGTACTCGGGGCCTCTCTCGGTAGAATGGGAAGACAGCGGTATGGAGAGGGAGTACGGAGCCCGCGAAGCGGCACAGTTCGTTAGGAAGGTGGATTTCGAACCTTCCAACATAGCCTTTGACGATGCACTTAGAAGCTGAGGAGCAGGAGAATGGGAGAGGTCTTGATAAAGACTTCGGGGATCGCCAAGGAGTTTTCCGGGGTCAGGGTTCTAGACGATATAAACATAGAGATAGAGAAGGGCGAGATTTTCGGGATAATCGGTGAAAACGGCGCCGGAAAATCTACCCTGGTCAAAATCTTCAGCGGGATCTACAACCCTACCAAGGGAAAGCTCTTCTTCGAAGGCCGGGAAGTCGAGATCAAGGATCCCATACACGCCAAAGCTATCGGAATATCTCTCATTCCCCAGGAGTTCAACCTGATAAACGAACTCAACGTTTACGAGAACATCTTTCTCGGAAGCGAACTCACCGGTAAGGGCTTTCTGGCCAAAAAGGATATGAAGAAGAGAACCAGGGAACTCCTCAAGGAACTCGAGACTACTATTAACCCCGACGAAAAGATAGAGAGGCTCAGTGTGGCGCAGAAACAGATGGTGGAGATAGCCAAGGCCCTGGCCCACGATTCGAAGCTTTTGATCATGGATGAACCGACGACCGTCCTCACGCAGAACGAGATAAACATACTCTTCAACCTTATGAGGAGACTCAAAGAACGGGGCGTAACCATCATCTATATCTCTCACAAATTGAAAGAAGTGAAAAGCATTTGCGACCGCGTGATGGTCCTCAGGGACGGTATCACGATAAGCGTAACCGGGACCGCCGAACTGGACGAGCATGAGATGGCGAAAAGAATGGTGGGAAGAGAGTTGAGCCAGGTCTTCCCCGAAAAGACCAAACCGTCAGACGAAATTGTTCTTGAAGTCAGGAACCTCTCCGTGCGAGGTCTTCTGAAGAATATCTCTTTCGACTTGAAGAGAGGAGAGATCCTGGGATTCGCAGGTCTGGTGGGGGCAGGGAGAACGGAGCTGGCCGAAGCGATCATCGGCATACGAAAGAAAGAGACCGGCACCATCAACATCAAAGGAAGGGCCGTAGAGATAAAATCTCCCAGCGATGCCGTAAAAAACAAAATAGCCTATCTGTCGGAGGATCGTCAGGGTAGCGGAATACTTGTCTCCTTCGATATAATAGGCAACACGACTTTGATATCACTGCCGGCTTACTCCAGGATACTCATAAACCACAAGCTGGAAAAGGAAAAGACCCAGCAGTACGTGGATAAATTCAACATAAGGGCAGCATCTCTAAAAACAAGGCTCGAATTTTTCAGCGGCGGGAATCAGCAGAAGGTTTCACTCGCCAAGTCGCTAGATCCGCAACCGGAGATCTTCATTTTCGATGAACCCACAAGAGGAATAGATGTCAACGCCAAAAGAGAGATCTACCGGTTCATCAACGAGCTCGTAAAGGAAGGGGTTTCGTGTATCATAATATCCTCCGAGCTCGAGGAGATAATCGGTATGAGTAACCGCGTTGTCGTTATGAAAGAGGGCACGGTCACAGGTATCCTGGAGGGAGAACATATAAACGAGGAAGAAATAATGCTTCACGCGACTGGACTCAAGGGGGTTGCATGATATGGCCGTTGAAACTTCCAGAAGACGTTTTGAATACGAGAGGTTCGGTCCACTGATAGCTCTCGCCGTACTGTTTATAATCTCAGCGATAGCGAGTCCTTACTTTCTACAGGTGCAGAACCTGCTGAACATAATGAGGCAGGTTTCCTACACGGGGATAATCGCTCTCGGCATGACTTTCGTGATAATTTCCGGAGGGATCGATCTCTCCGTCGGTTCTATGGTTGCCCTCGTCGGAGGCGTGGTTATACTGACTCTGAACTGGGCGATAGGAGTCTTTGGGGCCGCCGCCGAGGCATGGGCCATATTCTTCGCTCTGGTAGTTGGAATACTCTTCGGTGCGGGACTCGGCGCTCTCAACGGGCTCATGATCACACTGGGCAAGATCGCTCCCTTCATAGCCACACTGGGCACTATGGCCATATTCAGGTCAATGGCGTTGTATGTGGGTTCGGCAGGAGTTTTTAGATCCCAGAGCAACCTCTTCCCCGACCTGGGGATGGGAAAGATACTGGAGATACCCAATCCGGTCGTGGTTTTCATAGTTCTCGCGATAATCTTTTCTGTGATCCTCAAGCAGACGCGTTACGGCCGGTACCTGTGTGCCGTCGGTTCAAATCCAAAGGTCGCGAAGTATTCGGCCATAAAGGTCAATCTCACCAGGTTTATCTCGTATGTAACGGTCGGAATCACCGTTGGCTTCTCGGCCGTTTTCCTCTCGGCAAGATTGAACTCCATGAGTTCGACAACAGGTGGGTCCAACTACGAGCTTGACGCGATAGCCGCCGTCATAATCGGCGGAACGCCCATGACTGGAGGGACGGGGTCGATCTTCGGTACGGTGATCGGTGCGATCACTCTGGGTATAATCAACAACATGCTCAACATGCTGGGCGTATCGCCTTATCTGCAGGGTACGGTTAAGGGTATAGTTATCATCGGTGCAGTTTTGATCCAGCGCAAAAAGAACCAGTAGCATCGTCGGAAAAATTCGGTATTAATGTATTTATGGGATACAAGACGAATTACTACCCAAAAGGAGGTGTTTTTGTGAAAAAAGCGTTGGTACTTACTATTCTCGTGGTTTTCCTTCTCTCCGCTTTTGCCTTTGCGGCCGAGAAGATCAAAATCGGAGTGGCAATACCCAGTGCGGATCATGGCTGGACTGGCGGCATCGTCTGGTGGGCACAGAAGGCAATTAAGGACTGGAACGTAAAGGATCCCGATGTAGAGTTCTTCCTGGTGACGGCCGATTCGGCAGCGAAACAGGTCGGAGACGTTGAAGATCTTATGGTAAAGGGTATCGATGCCCTGGTAATACTGGCACACGATTCCGAACCTCTTACCCCGGTTGTTGAAAAGGCCTACAACAGTGGAATCTTCGTGGTATCGGTTGACAGAGGCCTTACCAAGCCTGTCGAGAACGTTTACGTTGCCGGAGACAACCCAGGTCTGGGCCGTGTTTCTGGAGAGTGGCTCGCGAAAGCTCTCAATTACAAAGGCGACATCGTCGTACTGGAGGGAATCCCCTGTGTTATCAACAGCGAAAGAGTCGACGCCTTCAAAGCTGTTATCGCTAAGTATCCAGATATAAGGATTCTCGACTCTCAACCCGCGTACTGGCAGACGGAGAAGGGTCTGGAAATAATGGAGAATTACCTCCAGAAGTACAAGAAGATCGACGCCGTGTGGGCACAGGATGACGATGTGCTAAAAGGTGTTCTCCAGGCCTACAAGGAATCCGGCAGAAACGATATAAAAATCTTCCTCGGTGGCGCCGGCTCCAAGGAAATGGTCAAAAAGGTTATGGACAACGATCCTCTAGTCAAGGCCGACGTGACTTATCCTCCTTCGATGATCGCAACGGGAATATCGATGGCTGTGATGGCTATGAGAGGCGAACAATTGAACGGCTTCTACCAGCAACAGATTCCTTCCAAGATCATTCTGGCCGCCGAACTGATCGTACCGGAAAACGCGGCCAATTACTACGAACCGGATTCGATATTCTAAACTGTCTTCCTACCCTGAGCACATTCCCGGAGATCGAAGTCGATCTCCGGGTTTTTACTTTAGCAGCGTTTCTGTGAGGCTTTACTTTCGCGAACGAGGCCGGAGGTTTTTGTTACTCCCTTTTGAAAACTTTCCGGCTTTCGGAGGCGTCATAAGCTTGCTGAAAGAAAAGGGGGGTGAAACACGTGAAGAAATTGAGTGTCGTAGCGTTCTTGTTGTTGATGGTGGCTCCGCTGGCCGCCAACGGAGTGGTGGTACCTCCGCATCCGGTTGAACCGGGAACCGGTGGCTTCAAGATGAATTATCACAATGTTGATATCACTCTCGAGAATGGAATAGCGAGGGTAAAAATCGAGGAAGAGTTCGAGAACGTTTCCAACCGCAGACTGGAAGCTGTTTATCTCTTTCCCATACCTTCTTCGGCAGTTATAAGCGATTTCGTGATGAAAGTGGGGGACCAGGTCTTCAAAGGCGAGGTCCTTCCGGCCGACGAGGCGAGAAAGATATACCAGGAGATCGTGGCCAAGTTGAAAGACCCGGCTCTTCTCGAATACGTCGGCAGCCAGTTGATCCGCCTGAGCGTCTTTCCCTTCGAGCCGGGTGAAAAGCGGCAATTCCATATAGAGTACACACAACCGCTGGAGATCTCTTCCAACGCTTACACCATGATCTATCCCTTGAAAATCGACAGCTTTCTAACGGCTCCGATAGGTAAGGTGAGCATTAGAATCAAGACAACCGACGAAATAGCCGAGGTCTTTTCACCGACGCATGCCCTGAAAGAGGTCCAGGCGTCCGGAAGAGAGTACATCTTCCAGGCGGAGGATTTTGTGCCGTCTTCCGATGTCGCAATGATCTTCACCGCTTCAACCGAAGAGATTCCCTCCTCTGTCGCCACTTTCTGGGATGAGAAAGCCGGAGAGGGTTATTTCCTGTTGACTCTCATACCTAGATTGAAGGAAGAGCGCATCATTCCCAAGGATGTTGTCTTCGTGCTTGATATCTCCGGCTCGATGTACGGCGAAAAGATAGAGCAGGCAAAGAGGGCTCTAGAACAGGTGTTGCAGATGCTGAGGAGTGACGACCGTTTCGCGATCGTGACCTTCGATGACGGGATATACGACTTGACAGGCGGGCTGCTGAGCGCCTCGGAAAAGGGCGTGTGGATAGAGAAGGTTCGCAGGATCCAGGCCGACGGGATGACGAACATCTACGGCGCCCTCCAAACTAGTATAGATATGTTCAGCAGGGGCGACGAGGGAAGGTTCAAGGTTCTTCTCTTCCTGACGGACGGTGCCCCGACTTCCGGGATAACGGAAACCGGCAGGATAGTCGGCGATGCAACTAACGAAGCCAGGGCCAGGAATATACATCTCTTCTCGTTTGGCGTAGGTACTGGAGTCGTTGCCGAACTTCTGGACCGGCTCGTTCAGGAAAATGCCGGAAGGGTCAGTTACATAGTGGAGGGCGAAAATATCGAGAGTAAAGTGACCGAACTTTACAGGTCGATCGAAACCCCCGCGCTCGAGAACGTCGTGATCTCTATGGAAGGGATAGAAACCGCGAAAATACTACCGACTGGCCCCCATTCGCTCTTCTCCGGTTACGCGCTGAGGTTATCCGGCCTCTTCTTCGAAGAGGGTGACCTTAAAGTTACGGTAGAAGGTACGCGCGGTGGCGAGAGACATACATACGAGTATTATTTCCGGATCGGCAAGATCGCCGAAAATGAATTCGTCTCAAGAATATGGGCACAGAAGAGAATCGCCTCGCTGGCCAATATCTATCGCTACGATAGCAGTCTCAGCGAGAAGGCCAGGGAGGAAGTCGCACAGGAGATAATCGCACTTTCGAAGAAGTTCAATATAATAAATGAATTCACTTCCTTCCTCATAGCTCCCGAAAGACACCTGTCATACAATGCAGTGGTCGACAGAGGGGGTTTGGGAGTCGCCCCACAGACTACGGGATCGGTAATGGCGGCCAAATCAGTCGCCGAAATGGAAATGGACCAGTTCGTCGGAGGCGGTACGTCCGATTACAGGTTCGTCGGAAGTATCGGATTCTACCTAAAGGATGAAGTTTGGATAGAGGACAATCCAGAGGTCGAAAAACTCGTACCGGTAAAGGTAAAAGCGTTCAGTCAGGCTTATTTCGACCTGTTCAACGTTGATGACTGGTTGAAAGAAGTCCTCTCCCTCGGTGAGAAGGTCAAGTTCATATACAAGGGGACTCTCTTCGAGACGGGCGATACGGGTATAGAGAATGAAAAAGAGCTGGAAGAGTTTTTGAAGTAATGGCCAAAAAAAGTGGGAGCTCGCGAGAGCTCCCACTTCTGTCGTTTTTATCAATTTTCAACGATTGGAGCGAACTTGAAATCGATCCAGTTGTCGCCCGTGCTGAGGTTGTACGTTGTTGCGTTATTTATGTTCGGCTTTCCGCCGTTGTAATTGTAGTAGCCGAGCAGGTCTCCCTTGTTGATCGTACCGCTATCATCCATGTCTCTCCAGGCCCAGACCTTCACCTGACTCAGCGTTACGTTGCTGAAGCCGTAGGAGCCGGAATCGGATATCGTCGTGTTGGCTATATCTACACCGGTCGCCGGGTTCCTAAGGAAGACCTTGAATTCCTGCGGAGTGGTTATAGAATCGAGCGCCGCCTGCGCGTTTACCAGTCCGTAACCGTAATAATCGTCTCTTCCTCCCGTTCCCAGATCAGTCGCCGTGTCCCGTAGCGTTTGGCGTATCTCGTCAGGATCGGTGAGTCCGGCCCCCATCAGTAGCGCGACGAGCCCGGTCACGTGTGGCGTGGCCATCGATGTGCCCTGCATGTACATGTAGTTGTTTCCCGCAGGCGTCCAGCCGGTGCTGTATATTCCGTTCGGGTCGGTGTAGGATGTCATCCAGCCTCCCGGTGCAACGACGTCCAGTTCTGGACCGAAGCAGGAGTAATTCGATCTCTTGACGGTGCTTCCGTCTTTCCAGACCGCGCCGACCGCTATCGTTTCAGGGTACTTCGCGGGGTACAGTATGTTACCGTCTCCGTTGTTGCCCGAGGCCGCCACCATGACGACACCGTTCCTGTCGGCGTATTTTATGGCATCGTGGAGCGGTTCGGTCCCGGCCGGTCCGCCGAGACTCATGTTGATTATCTTCGCCCCGTGATCCACCGCGTATATGAGGCTGCTAATAAGAGTGCTGGAGTCTTTTATCCCTCTTATCGGGATTATGGAGATGCCGAAACCTCCCCAGGTGACACCGGCCACTCCCTGTGCGTTGTTCGAAAGCGCCGCCACAGTTCCGGCTACGTGAGTGCCGTGGCTGTCTTCCGAGGTGTTGGGCTCAGAAACGTTCGTGTTGTTGTCTATGAAGTTATATCCGGCGGTGAATACCCCGGTCAGGTCGGGATGGTTTACGCTGAATCCCGAATCGATTATGGCAACCACGACGCTCCTGGAACCGACGGTGTAGTCCCAGGCCTGCGGCAGGTTCATGAGCGGGTAGTTCCACTGCACGGGGTAGTACGTGTCGTTAGGTGTTGTAACCAGCGGATAGAAGAGGTAGTTCCGGGATGCGCTCACCACGCCGGTCAGATTTTCGAGCTCCTTCATTGAAAGATCTGTGCTAACAAGGAGGAACCTCAGGGAATCATCGGCCGATTCGATCCTTCTCAAGATCTCGATACTTCCGGTCGTCGCGGTCTTGAAGGAGCTTTCCGCCTCTTTGAAGGAGGTCACTTTCAGTATGTATTCTCCCTGGACGTACTCGGCCTCTTCGGGAACCGTTCTTATATCGGGGTTGGATATGATCTCGTCCTCATCGAGATCGGCGGTCTTCACGTCTCCCGTGTGCGGAGTCACGTTTCCCCAGATGTTCCTGCCGGCCGCCGCGACGTAATGGGCCACGACGTTTTTGGGAGTATCTATCGTTACGGCCAGCGGGTTGGCGGCCCCTGCGTTGACACCGTTCACGACCCAGTGACTGAAATTGAAACCGGCCTTCTGGGGTGCCGAGAAGTTCACGATCTCTCCGGCGATGTGCCAGCCCGCGCCCGCGATAGCCGTTCCGGCGGGGTTGGACGAAGTCGCCACCAGATACTCCAGCTTCATCTGGGCCGTGTAGGTTATATCCGAATACACGGTGATGTTTCTCGGGTTCTGCGTGTTGAGATCGTTCCACTGCTGGAAGGTGTATCTCGTATCGTCTCCGGCGACCTGACCGGAGGTATCCTTGCTCTGCGGAGAAGTCACGGCTATCTGTGTGGCTGTTCCACTTTCGAGCACCACGCTCTTGGGGGAGGTGTAAGGGGTTCCCCCGATACTTATGTTCAGATTCGTGTGGGGCGAGGTGGTGACCGTCAGCGTGTAATCGGGTTCCTGCAGGGCGAAAACGGCGGTTACCTGATGGGGCCTGTCTATGGTCAATTCCAGCGGTCTCGCGCTTCCCACGTTCTGACCGTTGACCAGCCAGTAACTGAAGTTGTAAGGTCCGAGATCACCCGAGAAATCGAACTGCCAGACGGCTCCTCTAGGTGTCCAGTAAGTCCCTGTCTCCCACAGTGTGGGCGAGGCGCTGACATCGATCCTGTACTCGGTAGTCATGTTGGCGGTGAAGGTTTTATCGGAATCGAGGGTGACGTTTCTCGGATTCTGCGCGCTGCCGTCGTTCCAGTTCACGAATGTATATTTCGAATCGATTCCCGTCATCCACGGCGACACATCTTTTTCCTGGTAGGCGACCACGGCGATCTGCTTGTTGCTTCCACCCTGTACCACCATGCTCTTGGGGGAGGGATAAGCCGTTCCGTCTATTCTCACGTCCAGAGCGATGTCGGGAAGGGTGGTGACCGTCAGGGTGTACTGTACGTCGGCGTTGTACTGCGCGACGACGTTTTTGGGTTCGTTCACCGGAATAATCAGAGGATTCGTATTTCCGACGTTTACACCGTTGACTACCCAGTGGCTGAAAGTGTAACCGGCGAAAGCCGGCGCCGTCAGCGTGGCGTTCGCGTTTTTGTTGTACCAGCCGCCGCCGGTCACGAGAGCACCGACAGGGCTGGAGGAGACGTCGACTTTGTACTGCACTCCCATCTGCGCCGTGTAAGTCACGTTTCCGTTGACCGTGACATTTCTGGGGTTGGTGTTGCTCGCGTCGTTCCACTGCTGGAAGGTGTATTTGGTATCGTTACCGACTACGAACGCTGAACCGTCCCTCTCCTGGGGAGTGTCTACGGAGATCTGCACGACCGCGCCTTCGCTCACCGAAACCGTTCTGGGCGAGTTGTACTGGACACCGGCGATTCTTATGACCAGGCCTGTGTCGGGGGTGGTGGTAACAGTCAGGGTGAATTGCGCGGATACATAATGGGCCACGACGTTTTTGGGTTCGTTCACCGGAACAGTCAAAGGATTCGTATTGCCGATGTTGACACCGTTGACTACCCAGTGGTCGAAAATGTAGCCGGCCATCGCCGGCGCCGTCAGCGTGGCGTTCGCGTTTTTGTTGTACCAGCCGCCGCCGGTCACGAGCGCGCCGGCCGGACTGGATGAGACGTCGACTTTGTACTGAACGTTCATCTGGGCCGTGTACGTGAAATTTCCGTTGACGGTGAAATTTCTCGGGTTGCTGTTGTTTGAATCGTTCCATTGCTGGAAGGTGTATTTGGTATCGTTGCCGACTACGAACGCCGAACCGTCCCTTTCCTGAGGGCTTGTGACCTGGACGTTCACATTCGTTCCCTCCACGTACTTCTGGCTGAAGGGCGTCTGTTGATTGACCAAGTCGATAGTTATCTGCAGCGCCGTATCGGGCGAAGTGGTTATTGTCAAAGTGAAGCTTTTTGGACCGTTGGGACACCCGGTAAGAAGCAACATCAACAGAGCCGCCACCGATGCGAAGAACAGAAGCTTCCTTTTCATTGTACGACCTCCTCTCTAATAGAAAAACTATGGTCATTCTTCACTGCATTGAACGCCAAATATGGAACACGAAAGCAAGAGCGTACTGACGGTGCTGATAGCCAGAGTTGAATTCTGCTATGGTCTTACGCTCGTATAGAAAGATACTATCACTTTTTAAACGTTCAGGTTCCATTCATCGGCTCTGTTCGTTTCCGAAATTCATCGGTGTAGATCGATAATCACCTTTCGATTAAAACGGGTAGAAGCCCAGATCCAGCGCGTTTTTTTCATAGATACGTTCCATAAGTCTTTTCAACAATTCCATGTGTCCCTCTTCCCAAACTCTTAGAGTTGTCAGCAGTTTCTTGGCCCGGTCATCTTCTATCTTTTCCGAGGCCTTGCCGTAATACTCCACGAAGTCTTTCTCTATAAGGTAAGCCATTCTCAGTATCGAAAGATCGGCCAAATCGTTGCTGTAGGTGTTACTGGAAAGAGCCTGTGACTTCAGACGTTCTTTGAAGATTTCGTCCTTTTCTCCGGTTGCTTCGATATTTATGGTCTCATCGGTTTTGAGTTTTTCGATCATTTTCTTTATAAATTCCACATGTGAGGATTCCATCTCCATCAGATACATAAAGGTTTCCCTTGCCAGCACTTGCTTAACTTTTTCCATGTTGCTTTTGTAAAACTCCTGCCCTGATCTTTCAAAACTAAGGGCAAGTTCCAGAATCTTTTTCAGATCACTCACTTCTTCACCCCCGCCAAGAATTCATCGATACCGGTCGCAGCTCTATGGCCGTCGGCAACGCCGTGAATTATATCCGGTCCGTTCACTATGTCTCCTCCAGCAAATAACCACGCTAAAGCAGTCTGTCCCTTTTCGTTAACAAGAATTCTGCCTCTTATGAATTGAATCTCTCCCTTTATTTCGACAGGAAGAAAGTCATAATCTGGAGCTTGACCAATCGCCTCAATAATCATCGTACCTTCTATAGTCGAGAGATCTGATTCATCGAACCGAGGATTAAATCTACTGTCGTCGTCAAAGACCCTTGTACAAGCTATAGTTTTTAATCCGTAGATCTTTCCATCTTTCAACAAAACTTCTTTTGGCCCACGAGATGGAAAGTACTTTATGCCTTCTTCCTTACCTTCGAGAATCTCTTCCAGATCGGCCGGCATCTCTTCCATCGACTCTAGCGATGTTACCTTCACATCGATGTGATTCCTTTCCATTTTCTGTATGCGGGCTACGCTTCTGG
>NZ_DAOSEH010000038.1:0-20232 GCF_035363035.1 Mesotoga sp.
CCAATGTTGATGACGAAGGAACGCCCACCAGGAGAAACCTCCTGATCGAGAAGGGGATTCTCAAGAGCTATATGATCGACAGGCTGGGCGGTCTGAAGATGAAAATGGAGCCCACCGGGAGCTCTCGAAGGCAGAACTACACTTTCGCTCCGACTTCGAGGATGAGCAACACTTTCATACTGCCGGGCGATCATTATCCGGAGGAGATAATAGCCGCGACCGATTACGGACTTTACGCCAGGTCCATGGGCGGCGGTTCGGTGATGCCGGCGACGGGCGAGTTCAACTTCGCGGTGAACGAGGGTTATCTGATCGAGAAGGGCAGGATCACCCGACCCGTTCGCGGCGCGACTCTGATCGGTAAGGGCAACGAGGTGCTCATGAAGATCGATATGGTGGGAAACGATCTGGCCAGGGGCCAGGGAATGTGCGGTTCGATCTCGGGCTCCATTCCGGCCGATGTCGGGCAGCCGACGCTCAGGGTATCTGAATTGATCGTTGGGGGGCGAAGCTGATGGAGTGGAAGAAATTCAAGGATACGGTATTTGCGCTGGCCAAAAAGAAGGGTTTCGACGAGGCCGAAATCTACTACTCCAGCGGTAGCGAATTCCAGCTCAGTTCGCTGAGAGGCGAGATAGACAGCTACAACGACGCCACCTCTATTGGGGTCTATTTCAGAGGCCTGAAATCGGGGAAGATCGGCGCGGCCTTCGCCGAGGAACTTACCGATGAGACCGCCTCTATGATCGTGGACGAGGCCTTCGAAAACTACTCTATCGCGAGCGGCAAGGACGTGTACTTTCTCCACGACGGGTCGGGAGAGTACCCGCTGTTTGAAGGCTTCAGCGGCGCCTTTTCCGCCCAGCCGGTCGAGGAGAAGATAGAGAGGGTAATTGCGCTGGAGCGGAGCGCTCTCGAGTACGACAAAAGGATAATCATGGCGCCCACGTGCCGGCTTGGAGACAGCCGGTCGGAGGTTTTCATCGTCAATACGCTGGGGCTCGACAGGCATTACTCGTCCGATGGCGGGGTCGCCGTCGTCGTTGCTCTCGCCGGCGAGGGTGATTCGAAAAAAACCGGCTTCACCTTCAAAATCGCCAGAGAGCCTGGAGATATAGATGTTTCGGCGCTGGGCAAAGAGGCCTCGAAAAGGGCGATAGACCAGCTCGGAGCCGGGAGGGTCAAAAGTGGCAAATACAGGGTGCTTTTCAGGAACGATATGTTCGGCCAGCTCTTCGCGACTTTCACGAGCATGTATTCGGCCGAGAACGTTCAAAAAGGACTCTCCATAATAGCCGGCAAAGAGGGGACGAAGATCGCTTCGGAACTGCTCACCGTTTACGACGATCCTCTCCTGCCGATCAGTCCGAACAGCCGGCCTTTCGACGACGAAGGCGTGCCGACGGTGAAGAAGACGCTGGTTGAGAATGGCGTTCTGAAGACCTTCCTTTACGATCTTAAGACGGCTGCCAAAGCCGGAACCAAATCCACAGGCAACGCTATCAAGTCGAGCTATAGGGCGAAACCCTCGATCTCCATGATAAATACCGTCGTTCAACCCGGGGAAAAGAGTTTCAACACACTGGTCAGTGAACTGGACGAAGGAATAGTGGTGACCGAGCTCACGGGCCTCCATTCGGGAGCCAACCCCATATCCGGTGAGTTCTCGTTAGGTGCGAGCGGTTTTTACGTGAAGAACGGCTCGATCGTCAATCCCGTCGAGCAGTTCACTATTTCCTCCAGCATTTTGAAGGTCTATAATAGTATCGTAGCCATCGGAAGCGATGCGATGCCCTCTATCTTCAGGGTGAGTTCTCCCTCCGTTGTGGTATCGGAGATGGATGTCGCTTCCGAATAGATCTGGAGGTGTTTTCTTTGCCGTTGTACAGATTCGTCTGTAATAAATGTGGAAGAGAGGAAAGTCTCTTGCTGAAAATGAGCGCGCCGGTTCCTGCGTGTAGCAGTTGTGGTGGGACGCTGGTGAAACAGATAACCAATATATCCAGCTACGGCTGCTCCGGCGGATCGGAGAGCTGTGGCTCCTGCTCTGGCGGGAGCTGTTCCAGCTGCGGCCATTGAGAGAGCGCAGCAACATATATTGCCCGAAAAGCAATTAAAAGATGCCGGCCAATTGCCGGCATCCTTTCTACTAGAAACTCTGTGTGCGTGACCGATCAGTATTTTTTCTGAAGGGCCAATCTCAGTAAAGGTCCATGTATTTTTTCACTTCCCAGTTGGTTACGGCAGCGCCGAATTCGTTCCAGTCGCTCTCTTTGGCCCTTATGAAGGTGCTCAAGATGTGCTGGCCGAGAACATCTTTCACGAATTCGCTGGCTCTTGTGTATTCGAGAGCTTGCCAGAGGTTCTGGGGAAGGTTGTCTATCATGAGCTGTTTCTTTCTGGAGCCTTTCATGTCGAATATGTTTTCATCGACCGGGTTGGGAGGTGTGATATGGTTCTCTATTCCGTCCAGACCGGCTGCCAGAGTCAACGCCAGGGCCAGATAGGGGTTGCAGGTTGGGTCAGGGCTCCTGAACTCTAGCCTTGTGGCCTCTTCTCTGGCGCTGGGTATTCTGATCATCGCGCTCCTGTTTCCGAGGGCCCAGGATATGTTTACGGGCGCCTCAAAGCCTGGGAGAAGTCGCTTATAGCTGTTGATTGTCGGGTTGGTGATCGCGGTGATCTCTTTTGCGTGTGTTATTATTCCACCGATGAAATTCAGGGCCACCTCGCTCAACCCGTGTTCGTTTTCGGGGTCGTAGAAGGCGTTTTTTCCTTTCGAGAAAAGGCTGAGGTGAACGTGCATCCCCGAGCCGGCTACACCCTCAAAGGGTTTGGGCATGAAGGTCGCGTGCAGGCCGTTGACTATGGATATTGTCTTCACTACCCATTTGAAAGTCTGTATGTTGTCGGCCGTCTTCAGTATATCGGTGTATCTGAAATCGATCTCGTGCTGGGAGGGCGCCACTTCGTGGTGGGCGGCCTCGACTTCGAAGCCCATCTCCTGCAGGGAGAGAACTATCTTTTTCCTCACTTCCTCTCCGCCATCGACCGGAAGGAGATCGAAGTAACTCCCCATGTCCAGAAATCTGCCGTTGGATCCGACACAATCTTTTTCTCTTTTGATGATGAAAAACTCGGGCTCGGGACCGGCGAAGGCCTCATAGCCGAGTTTCGAAGCCCTTTCGATTACCTTTTTGAGAACGTATCTGGGATCGCCTTCGAAGGGCGACCCGTCGGGTTTGAAGACGTCGCAGATCAACCGGACGGTCTTTCCCTGGTTTCCGTCCCAGGGAAGCGTTGCGTAGGTGTTTACGTCGGGTTTGAGGTACATGTCCGACTCTTCGATCCGGACGAATCCGTCTATCGAGGAGCCGTCGAACATCGCGCCCTTTTCCAGAATCTGCGGGAGCATTTTCGATGGAACTTCCACGTTCTTCAGCATACCGTTTATATCGGTTATCTGAAGCCTTACGAATTTGATTTCTCCCGATTTTACCTCCTGAATCAATTTCTCAACAGTCATAGTTCCCCCCTTATATACCCGGCCCGTTGGGTATAAGATACTTCAGTATAGTAGTATTAGGCTAACACCGAAATAAGCGAACATGAAAGTTTTGCGGGAAAAATGATGTAGACTTGTCTCATCTGGAAAATTTTGATGGAGGTGTCAATGAGTGAACATAAAGCGCGCATTCATAAGCGTTTATGACAAGACTGACATAGAGAAGCTCGGCCGGTATCTGGCAAAGAATGGTGTGGAGATAGTCGCGACAGATCACACGGCGGAGTACCTGGATTCTTTCGGGGTTAAAGTGTCCAAAGTTGGTGATTACACAGGCTTCCCGCCTATTTTCGACGGTAGATTGAAGTCTTTGCATCCTAAAGTGATCGGCGGAGTCCTGGCGATACAGGATTCGAAGATACACCAGAGAGAGATGGAGAGCAACGGGATTCTTCCCTTCGATATGGTCGTGGTTAACCTGAAACCCTTCGATCTCGCCGTCGAAGAATCGCCCGAGGAGTCGAACCTTTCCAAAGAGATCGATGTCAGTGGTCCGGCCTTGCTTATGGCGGCCGCGAAGAACCACAGGGACGTGGTGGCGATCTCCGATCATGGTGATTATGACGAGATAATAGAGAGCCTCGAGTTCTGCGGTGACGTTTTGCTTCTGAAGAGACGCAGATACGCGCTCAAGGCTATTTATTCGGTGATGCTTTACGTGTCTTCGATTCATAAGGCGCTTTCGCAGATATTCGCCTCCGAGAAGTACGACTATACGATAATGGAGTATATAATGCCTCTGCTTTATGGGGACAACCCTTCACAGAAGGCCAATCTTCTGAAGCTTTCCATCGAGCCGGGGCTGCTCGACGAGGTCCAGATCGGCAACCCTTCGGTCGGATTGAAGAAGTCGCAATTGAGAAACATAAACGTCTTCATGGAGCTCTATTACTACACAGACAATATATCGGTCTTTCTGGACAAGGGGAAGATCACGAAGGTATCGTCCGCGATGGTGCCCGGCGAGCTAGACTTCGGTGGACCCGACACTATGTTCGCCTCGACCTACGCGATAAGCGACGAGCTAATGATAGCCCTTCGCGAGCGCGGCGTGGAGGCCTTCGGAGGAGTCTTCGATCGGGACGCCATAAGGACTGCTAGAAAAAACGACGTGATGATACTCACCATACCGGAGAGAGAGGCCGTCTCTCTGTCGAAGGAAGCTTATTCCGGTTTCGGGAATTACTTCGTCAAGGAGGAGTCCTTCAAAATGCCGGCTCTCGACCTTCCGCTTGACGAGAAACTCGCGCTTTTCTGCTCTCGCGTTAACCGCGCCAATAACGTCTCCGTTTTCAGAGAGGGAGAGAGTCTCCTTCTGAAGGGCGGGCTCAGCTTCAAAGAGTTGAACGAACTGGATCTTTCAAAATACGATCTCAAAGGTTCCACGTTCGCCTCCAATCAGGATCTTGACGATAGTCTCATCGATAAGTTGATCGGGGGAGGAGTCTCGAAGATCATTCTCCCGGGTACGAAGAGAAGTTATTGGAACGACGCGATAATCCAGCTCGGTTACGACTTCTCCAGATTAAACAATTGATGAGCACTTGAAAGCTGGCCCGACAGAATATATAATGTATTTACACCATGCTAGGCGGGGAGCTGGCGGTTCCCTGTACCCGAAATCCGCCATACGCGGGGCCGAAAGCCCTCCGAGGCTTTGTCGGTTTGGTGTCGGTCTATCTGAAGGTGTTGAGGATTGAGTCCTGCGCAACGGGAACTTGCGAACCTGGTCAGGTCCGGGAGGAAGCAGCCATAAGCGGGCACTCTCGTGTGCCGTGGGGGCGCTCAGTCTGAGCTGGATGGTAGGTACGGCCAGGTCGGCACTGTCGAAGAGGGATGCATGGTGTTTCTTTTTCTGCGAAATCCTCTCCGCATCTGCTAGAATTAACCTAGACAAATACAGACGGTATTCAGGAGGTGCGGAATATGTTACTCAAAGGCGAAAGAGCCGTTGACTTTTCACTCTACGGTACTGATTTGAAGACTTACAGGCTCAGCTCTCTCTTCGGCAAAAAGATAGTGCTAGTGTTCTACCCCGGTGCCTTTACGAGTGTCTGTCAGAAAGAGCTCTGCACGTTCAGAGACTCTCTGGCGAACTTCGAGAGGCTGGACGCGCAGGTGATCGGCATAAGTGTCGATGGTCCCTTTGCCAACAGGGCTTTCAAAGACCAGAACTCGCTTTCCTTCCCGCTGCTTTCCGACCCTGGCGGAGAGATCTCCAGAAAATACGGTGGAGTTCACGAAGATTTCGCCGGCGTCAGGGGACTGTCAGTCGCCAAGAGGGCCGTTTTCATAATCGACAGGGAAGGCAAGATAGTGTATTCGTGGGTTTCGGACGATCCGAAGATAGAACCCAATTACAACGAGATAAGCGACAGACTGGAAAAGATTTGACGGGGAGCGATCCCGGTGTTTTAAAAAGAAAGCGAGGTAGGTTTATTATGACGGAGTTCAAATTTCCAGAACACTCTTACGAGCTTCTGAAGTCTTTGAAAGAGGGTAGGGTTCTGCTCGGAGTCACCGACGGGGTGGAACGAAACCTGATGACCGTCGCCTGGGGCTTCATAGGCTACACCTGGAATCGCCCGGTCTTCATCGCCATGGTGAGGCCCAGTAGATACACGCACAATTTTTTCAGAAAGAGCGACGTTTTTTCCGTTAACTTCATGTCCGAACAGTGGAAGGATGCGCTGACCTTCTGCGGAACCCGGAGCGGGAGATACTTCGATAAGTTCAAAGAGACCGGACTTACGCCTTCGGAGGGTCTTACAACTTCGGTGATGTTCGTGAGGGAGGCCGACGCGGTTCTGGAATGCAGGATCGTCTCCAGAGAGGCCATAACTCCGCTGGCACTGAACGAAAGCATCGCGAGCGCTTTCTACGGGGACAACTCGTACCATTCTCTCGTTATGGGAGAGATAACCGACTCATACCTTCTTCCTTGAAACGATCGCAACGATCAGGGTGAATACGATCATGAAGACCAGCATGGACCATAGTATGTATAAAGCCCACTGGGGAGTCTGAAGACTGTACCTTCCGGTCCCGTCGATCATGAGTATGTCTCTGGCGAAGAAGAGCGAGAGCGAGACCTGTATGGCGGCCAGAGCGCACAGAAGATAATTCCATCGCGGTATTCCGTTGGAGAGCGCGGCGATTTGCGAGACCAGGTACAGCAGATAAGCGACCGGCCCGAGGAGTATCCCGAAGACGAAGAACAGTCTTATTGAGTCGGCCCTTTCTACGAGACTGGTTGACATCTCGTGCGAGACGGCTATCAAGATCACCGATAAAACACCAACCAAAAAGCCCGCCAGAGTCAGATAATTATGAGCCTTCCGCCGGCGCTTCGCCTGAGCGACGCTGATCGCTCCCCTATCTCTTCTCTTCAACATAATTACCAGACCACAGAATAATCAAATCCGCAACAGATCGCCCCGCCACACGGGTGTACTGAAAAGCCGCATATCTATATTCTAATTCTAATCGCTCTTAAAAGCAACACTACTGTTTAGAACATATGTCGTATTTAATATTCTGGAAGCGCATACCTCCCTTCAAAAGCCGGACAGGTCGTTTTCTGAAAAGAAAAAAGGGCGGAAAGCCCGCCCTTTTTGTAGAAAAACGTGAATTATCTTCTGGTCGTATCGCCGTAGCCGACCGCTTCGAGCCACCAGGTCGGGTAACCTGCCGTCGAACCGTTGACGTATCCGTCGTTGAGGGTGTATATCAGTTCGTCTGCAAGCTTCCACCATCTGTCGACAACTCTGTTGGCCGCGTTGTTGCTGTAGTTCGTGAGGAAGTCGATAGCCAGAGCCGGGTTGTCTTCGTACAGCACGAGGGCTGCCTTTTCGATGCTGGGCTGATTGGCCAGGAATTCCTTCTCGAACTTGCTGGCTTCGGCCTGTATTATCTTGATCGCAACGTCGTATCTCAGGTCGGCCAGGTTGGAAACGTGGTTGAAGGCCCACCATGCGGATGTTCTGTCGAAGTAGTCGCGCGCGCCCTGGCTGAAAGAGGTCGGAACGCTCGTGTTGCCCGCGTAGAACGGGATGTAAACTGTGGAGTGGGGTGCGTCTTCACCGAACCAGAGTACTCCGCCGATCGCCGCTGGCAGCCAGCTTCTGGCCTGACCGACTATGACGTAGGAGCATCTGAACATGGAGATCGCTCTTTCCCATCCGTCGTAGTTTACGCCCTCCGGTCTCTGGTTAGACGAAGTGGCGTATCTGTTGGGGTTGCCGAAAGGTCCGGCTGCGAGTCCCTGAGTAAGATCGAATTCCGTTCCTTCGTAGTGGTCGCGCTTGATCATCATGAGTTCCTCGGCGGAAACCAGGTGATCGGGCTTCACGGATAGCGGGTATCTCTCCGCCCACGGATCGAGCTCCAGAGAAGGTGCCAGAAGGTCGAGGACTCTCCACTCACGGCGCGTGTTGTAGAAAGGCGTCTTGTCGCAGTAAGCCGCGTAGAACTTGAAAGGCTCGCCGCTGTTGGGGTCCCAAAGGTTGAGCTCTACGGCCAGCGATATGACGTTTGGAGAGGCCATGAAGTAATCGGTATTTTCCAGATCGATCTCACCTATTCTGGATCTGTTGGCATGCACCAGAACGTGATCGTCGGGGATTCTCTGGGCTACCCATACCGCTCCGGGCTCTTCGCTGCCGGGAGACCAGAATGGGCCGGGGCCGCCTATTTCGAACAACCAGGCTTCTTCGCCGTCGATGATCGTGAGGCCTTCGCCGCCGTCTCCGTAACCGTACTTCTCGGCGAGTTCACCCATGATCTGGATGGCTTCCCTGGCTGTCTTCGCTCTCTGGAGTCCGAGGACCTGGAGCTGCTCGATCGTCATCCATCCCTGAGCGTTTCTTATTTCTCTCTTTCCACTCCATGTGGTCTCGCCCATAATTATCTGGTTCTCGTTCATGAAGGGGTAACCGATATGGAAGTAGGTGTAGGTCACGGGCGCCTGGGGTATCTCGCCGACGTAGCTGACGGTTCTTCCGGGAATACCGGCCTGGCAGAGACCCTTGTAAATGCTGACTGTTTCACCTTCGGCGTGCTCGCCGCCGGGGATTATCTGGATTCTCGCGTCGTAACTGCCGTCGCAGGTGTGCGTGGTCATCGTCGAGCCATCGACGGAGGCAGCCTTACCCACCAGGATAGAGGTACATGCCATTGCCATGGCTCCAAAAGTGAAAAGAAACACCAGTAGAATCAATAAAGCTCGTCTCAAAATGTTCACTCCCTTTTCGAAAAGTGGGCCGGTCAAGTAACCGGCCCGAAATATGGTCCAAAGATATTACGGTAATCTGAGTATGAACTGATCCGCGAGGTCCCAGTACGCCCTCTCGACTTCGATCATCAGAGAGTTGGTGTAGTTGGTCAGGAACTCGTTGGCCAGCGCGGGATCGGTTTCATACAGTGCCAGCGCGGTTGCCTCGATGGCTTCCTGCATGTCGTACATTTTCTGCTGCAACGGAATCCTTACGGCGTCGATTCTCGGCATCATATCGCCGTACTTCTGGTTGGAGAGTCTATCGACGGTGTAGAAGGCCCAGAAGGCAGCGTTTCTATCTATCTTGGAAATGCCTCTGTTGACGGTCTTCCAGGATTCCGGTACTCTGGTTATTCCACAGTACACAGGAACAACGACGGCTTTGTGGCCGTTGCCGAGACCGAACCAGGAAACGTTACCTATTGTGTCAGGCAACCAGTCTCTGGTCTGGTTGATGAAGAAGCAGCTGGTGCTCTGGACGGCGACGAGCCTCGGTGTGGAAGGCAGTCCGATGAGGTTTCTTATGTCGGTACCGGGCTGAGGAGATGCCAGGGCGCTCTGCCTGGTCTGCTCTCTATCGGTTCCGGGGTTGGTCACGTAATTCCAGGCTTCCTGTGCCAGCTGTGAACCAGGGGTGTCGTTCATGACATCGCGGTAGAGTTCGATGATGTCATACACGGAGACCTTGTTGTCGGGCTTGAAGGAGAACGGGTATGCGGAGGTGTCGCTACCGTATTCCCAGTTTCCCGACGGCTGGAACATGGAGAAGACTCTCCAGACTCTCGGATTCCAAGAGCCTATGGTACCCAGTACTTTCTTCCATATGAAAGGTCCTTCCTGACCCTCTGTCCAGAGACCGAGATCGATGGTGCTCTGCAGGTAGTTGTCACAGATCATGAAGTCTTCCGCCGGAACGTTCGGCGGTCTGTTGGTCGTAAGATCGATCTCACCAATTACGCTCGCATTACCATCAACGAGCATGTGATCGTCGGGAACACGCTGGGCTGCCCATATCGCGCCTGGACCGTCGCCCGGTTTCCACAACGGGCCTACTCCGAAGACCTCGAAGTGCCACACTTCATTACCATCGGCTATTGTGAGACTCTCACCACGGCTACAGGATTCGAGATAACCGTATTCAACTGCTAGGGCTCCCATGAGCTCTATGGCTTCTCTGGCCGTTGTGCATCTCTGAAGTGCGAAGGCCTCGAGCTGCTCGATGGTCATTATAGCATCCGGACTGCTGACAGTTGCTCTCGATCCGCTGATGGTTGACTCTCCCATCAAAAGGCCCTTTTCGTTCGAGAAAGGATAGGATGTCTGAATCCATTGGTAGGTGTGTTCTACCTGGGGGATCTCGCCACGCTGAACAAGAGGTCTTCTGTCGGCGTAGATTATCCATTCCCAGACGGGCGTCATGCTTCCCGGTTCGTGGTCGGCGGCGGGCTGTATCAGGAGCCTGGAATCGTAAGAACCGTCAACGGACTGGGCGGAAATAACCGATCCGTCAACCGTCGCCAGCTTCCCAACTGATATAACAGTACAGGCTAAACCTGTGTAGAAGAACGCTAATACAAGAATAATAGTTATAAGAACCCTTTTCACTACTTAACCCCTCCTTTGTGAGGTGTTACCCAAAATCTGTCCGGTCATTCGTAATAAATATCTTCCGTTTTTGCTTTCGACGGATCACGGAAATAGTAGCCCGTTCCGTTCTGTACTACCTCGTCGTACCTGGGTACTTGCTGGATCACTACCTCCTTTCCCGGATTGAAATCTCCCCAGAGTTCAAAGATCATCAGAACCGTTGAGCAATGCCTTCCAACTCTGACGTCTATCGGCCAACCTTTTTCATCGATCTTCTCGTAGAGGAGGCCGAATTTACCGGCCGTCACTATGAATTCATCCTGTCCCGTGAGAAGAAGTTTCTCGTCGGTGATCCCTCTTACTCTGTCGAGGAAGGGTTCCGGCGCTTCAAGCAAGATCGAGACGGCATCCGAGTGGTCTCCGACCTCTCTGTGAGAGAGTCCGTGGAGGGACTTCGGGGAGTACTCCATTCCGATCCTGAATTCGGTCGAGGTGAGCAACATAGAAGCCATACCGGCGATATCGGCACCTTTCTGGTGAGCGACTATGGTGCTGATGACGGGGTATTCGAGTTCGGCTTCATGAAGATCGATGAAGATATCGACGCCCTCTTCCTTTATTACGTTCATGAAGGCGTAGTTGGTTTGTTCGGTGATCATACCGTTCGCTCTGCCCGGCCACGTTCTGTTGAAGTTTCTGACGTCCATGTAGGCCAGCAACTGGCCGCTGGGATAGTTGACATAGACTTCAGGATCGGGCCAGGAGTCTAGCGGGCTGGACCAACGGTCACCCATTCTGAATTTCTTTTCTCCCCATGGTGTTTCGATGGTGTAATAGAGGGGATAGGCATCTCCCGGTCTTGAGACGCGAGAGGCGCTCTGGTTAGCCCTGATAGCTACGATCAGTCTTCCCTTCGCCAGCTTCGCGTTCTCGACGAACAGCTGGGCCGTGAGATTGCCTGCAGGTTCTTCAGGATGTGAGCTTCCGATGAGGAAGGCAGTTCCTCCGGGGACACCGCTATCGATGATGTATATGTTGCAATCGTTTATACTTCCCTTTAGAGGTTCGAAATAGTCGCTCAATTTCTTGACCTGGGTTACGCCAGGCCCCTTCACCACTTCCTCCTGGTAGTTCCTGTGATCGTGGAACTGAATTCCGGCGATCACGAGGGCGACGGCCACGAGGGCGAGCGAGACGAGCTTAACGATCAACAGGTTTCTGTCCGTCATACTCTTCACCCCCTACTTTATGCGAAGTATTCGCAGGATGAAGGGCATAAGCATGACGGAGTAAAGAATGGCATCTTGAACGTTCTTGGTCTTTATAATGCTTTTAACCAGCACGAAGACCACAAATGCGCTTATCAGGTAGTAGCAGACGCTTATTATCGAGTTTAGGATCGCCATTATAAACACTTCCTTTCAGCCATGACATCACCCGCCGACCAAGAAGGAGAGCTCGTTGCTGAAAATCAGGAAGAGAGTTGCGACAAGCAAGACGAACCCCATTGGAATCAGCGCGGTTTTCAAAAAGTCTTTGTAGTAATGCCCTTTGAATTTCAGTTCCATGACCGTGGCCCGACCAACCACCGCGGTGGGTGGGAGGATATCGCCTATCGGCCACATTACAGCCATGGCTGACAGGGCTATTATTGCATTCATGCCCTTCATATTGAACAACAATATGAGCGGAACACCCAGAAGCGGTGCGACTGCATACTGCAACAATCCCTCTGAAACGGGCAGTATAAGGAAGAGAGTCGAGAACAACACCCAGAGCGGCAGAGTTACTACTCCAAGCGATATAAGACCTCTGGCGCCGCTCAGAGCCATTACCTGGATGAGGATTCCCACGACGATCATAATTCCGACAAGCGGTATAAGGGAGTGTATGGTTTCAGTGGCTATTCTGAGGATCTGGAGTTTCTTGGGGCTGAGAAGTATGGCCGACACCGAAGCCAGAACGAACATCAACGGCAGTCCGATGGTGGGCGTCGAGAAGGGCCATATCCTTCCGGCCATTATGAGGAATATAAGGACCGCGAAGGGAATTCCAACTCTCAGCCAGTTCATCTTTTCAGGCGGTTCCGGCAGTTCCTTCAAGGCCTTTTCAAGCTCTACGTTCTTTCCCTTCGCACCCAGGAAGAACATCGCGAAAAACGCTCCTATGGCAGATAGAACTAGAAGCGGCTGGAAGAAGCCTACGTACGGCATGTTGGAACCGGCAGCGGCCATCATGGCCCAGAGATTGACCGGTGGAGCCGCCGCGCTCATGGCCGCACAGATGAAGATAATTGCGGCCACCCGCTTTTCGGAGATCCCCATGTAGGACAGGACGGTTCCGACGAGAGTCCCGACCGTGAGAACGGTAGCCGCTCCCGAACCGGTCAACGCGCCCGGTATAAGCAACAGGACGGTCAGGAAGAAAAGACATAGCAATCTCGTCTTATGAAAAGTTATGACGATCTTTCTTACCATGAACGCAACTCCACCGGACTCCTTCAGAAGATTCATGAAGAAAGTTGCGGTGATGAAGATCAAACAGACGTCCAGGTACGTAAAGGAGCCCTCCACGAGATGGCGCACAGGAATGGCTCCACCCGCATGGACGATCCCCGCGGCGATTGCCGCAAGAAGCATGGATAGCTCTACACTCAACTTGAAGTATTTGGCCACGGCGAAGGTGACCGCGATAACTGCAAGTATGAGACCAGCGTGGAAGTACACTAGTACCCTCCCCCTTCAATACCGATCGAGAGATCGATGAGTCATCAAAGTCTAAGTCGTCAGTTGGCGTTAATCAGCTCTAGCAACGCCGGGCCGATATCCAGTGATTCGTTAACCTTGAGCAGCGGTATTCCGCTCGTTTCGGAGAACTTCGTGAAGTAGCCGTCCTCGTCGCTCGAGGCGATAACGAGTATCAGGTCTGACTTGGGAATAACCGTGGTGATCGATTTCTCGTCGGTGGCGTCGACACGCCTTGCCATACCCTCGATATGGGCACCGATCACAGTCATACCGAGCTCTTTTGCCTGCTTGATTAGATTTTCGATTCTCTCTACTTCCAGGTCGATATCTATTCCGGCCGCACCCATGCCCTTGAGGCTAGTTCCGGTGGTGATGACGAGCGTCTTGGGGCCATCCGGGGCCTGGGCCAGTTCTTTCAACTGGGTCGCCGTGAGAAGATCTTCCTGAACACACGCGATTTTGCTTCTTACACATACCAGTCTGAACATCAGGGCTCCTGGACTCTGCCCGAGAGTGGTGACGATCATAGGCGCTTTGACCACCGGCATCAACAGGCCGGAGGCCAGAACTACCGAACACAGAAGTACCAGTACCGCGGAGAAAACAACCTTTCTCATAAAAAACCTCCCTTTCTGAAGCACAAAATTATGGCGCAACTGCGCTGAACATTCTTCAATTGATGATAGACATCGAATACATACGCTGCAACTATAGAAAGCCATTTAAGCAACTGTGAAGACCATATAAATATAAAATCCGATAAAAAAGATAAGTACGGGATGCTTATCGTTTACAACCAATTTTATCATCTGCTATTCCGGATGTGTAATCTCTTGAGAGACGACTATGGTTGAATAGAAACGATTAGAGTCATATATTGCTTATTAGTTAGAGTTTAACGGACTTATCGCTGATTTAGTGTCATATGACGCGCCTTTTTATCTGTATCGGCTAAAACGGTTGAAAATTCGATTATAAATGATACTATTTTTCCTGTGGGCTCATTTTGGAGGGGTTTAAATGAAACGATGGAAGGTCTGGGGGAGTTACGAATATATTCTATTAAGTCCTGAAGAGTCAAAAAGACGTGAAAAAGCGATCAAATATTTCGATTCGAAAGGAAAGCTAGTCGCCGTTCAGATCCTCAGAAAGAGCGAGGAACTGGGACAGTTGAGATTTCCGATATGAGCCTACGGACAGGTGTTTATGTGAATCTCCGGCACGATAATCAAACCTAGAGCTATAAGGATTATGCACAGCGACAGGTACAGGCCGAGTGGTACTGCCATCTTGAGAAACCTGTTACCGAGCCTGGGGTTTATCAGGCTTGCCGCTACATCTATACCCAGAAGAAGGGCCACGACAAGCAAGTACTCCAGCCCGAAAATGAAGAAGGGCAGATCGTTGATCTGATTTATGCTGAAATAGGCCTTTCCCTGGTTCTCCCAGTAAGGCCACGGGGTGAAGATCAGGTGGCTCGACAGGTAAACGGCCCACGTGAACAGCACCGCGTGAACGGCTCTTCGGATCTTCAGATTGTACTTCCAGAAAAGGTAACACCCCATGACTATCCCCGAAAGGTGAACCGCATCGTAGACGATTTGGAGTATATACACGTGATCGGAGAGCCTCAAGGTCGAAAGGGCCGCGACGACCGATATCCCGGTGGTCGCCATCGTCCACTGCTTGGCCCACTCGATGTCGAAAAGCAAACCCAGCCAGCCGAAAAAAAACACGAAATAACAGAGATAAATTAGGTTGTGCAGGTTGTTGGTCGAGTGGTAGATCTTCACGCCATCGGCCGTGTATTCATAATCCATGTCGGACATATCCAGATCGAAGTGCTGGTTCGGTCCTTCATAACCGCAGTCGCGCCACTCGTACAGCCAGCCGTCCCAGGTGATGTAGAAGAACATAACCACGAACCACAGAACCATGAAGAAAAGCCCGAGCCTTCTTTCAAAGAGATTTTCGTTAAGCCTCATAAAATAACTCCCGGTCTGATGGAATAATGAAAATTCTAACAGATAAAGCCCAGAAAAATCATGCGAGTTACCCGAAAGCCGTTGCGGGTTGCGGGTGGTGAGTATATCTGGAATTATCTGGCGTAGGCTCGCTCGCCGGGGACGACTCCCTGCATGATCTGTCTTTTCATGTCGAAGTGCATGTAGAGCTTTCCGGTTCTGCCGCTTCTCTGCTTGGCCACTATGGCCTGGTATTCATCGGGCGAGGCGTTTCTGTCGTAGAGGATCGGCCTGTACAGCAGTATGACCACGTCGGCGCTGTGTTCTATCGTTCCAGATTCTCTGAGATTGGATAGCCTGGGGATCCCCTTGTCGTTTTTGCCGACCTCTCTGTTGAGCTGCGAGCCGACTATTATAGGCACCCTTATCTCCATCGCGAGCGCCTTGAGCGAACCCATGATCTCGCCTATTTCCATGTCTTTGGTCTGTTTCCCCGGGCAGGTCATGAGCTGCAGATAGTCTATGAATACCACGTCGAATCTGTGTATATGGTGCATCAGCTTGATCCCGGCTATGATGCTGTGGACAGACCTGACACCGCTGTCGCAGAAGAAGAGCCTCTGCTCGCCCGTCTTGTCGATCTCCCTGAGCAGTCTCTCCCGCTCCTGCCCGTCCAGTTTCTCCGATTCTGCGCTGAGGTTGACCGCGAAGTCTTTCTGGTGCATCCTGTCCTTGAGATCTACGACATCTATCTCGAGCGAGATGTATCCGACGGTCTTTCCGAAGCTCGCCCAAAGGGCGGCCGCGTTCAACATGAAGGCCGTCTTTCCAGTTCCCGTCTCGCCGGCCACGACGACCAGCTCCTTTCCTCTCAGGCCGTTGAGAATGTCTTCGAAGAATTTGAAGGGCCAGTGAAGTCGATTGCCCCTGTTGTTCCAGATGTCCGTATGCGCCTTCTTCTGGAGTTCGTTCGCCTCTTTGATGCTTATGTAGTTGAAGGCCGAGGAGCTTTCCTTCTGGAAGGCGTAGAACTTCTCCATCGCCTCATCGACCTTCATGTCGCCTTTTTTCAGCTTTTTCGAGATCTCCAGGCACAGGCGCTGGAGCCCGTTTTTTCCGACGAGCTCTTTGTAGTCGTCGATCAGATAGTTGGCGCCGACCTCAGTGATGAAATCCCCGTCGTAGAACTTCTGGTTTCCGATTTTGTTGTATATCTGGACGCACAGCCTGGTGCTGTCCATCTCTCTGTTGTCGGAGATCACTTCGAAGATCTTCCTCGATTCTTCGCTGAGGTAACTCGGATCTATCTCGTCTATTCTGCATCTCAGCTCTTCGTACTCCAGAAGGGCCTTTAGTAGAGTTCTTTCGCCTTCAATACCCAGCTGCAACATTGGCAAGCACTCTCCTTTCATCGAAAGCTTCATCTTCCAGCTGGCTCGCATAGCAGTGCCAGAGGTTGTCGTCCTGCAGGAGCGAGAGCAGGTACTTCACCTTGTCGTCGGCCCTCTCGATTGCTTCGTTGAGGTTTTCGAGGATCCAGATCGGGAAGTGCCAGTCTATCTCTCTGTCGGCGTTTCTGAACATCGCCGCGGCTACTTTGTAGCTGTTCTCTACACCGAGATCCTCGATCAGGCGCGCCGTTTTCTTGATACATTCTCTCTTGCTCATGAACGATACTTCAAAGTTCGTGGCCACACGATACGAAGTATCCTTAGTGAGATCATTATTTAGTAGCGTCGGGTTTTCCGGAGCCGGGAAAACCGTATCCGGTTTTTCCGTTTGCGGTTCCTTCTGGCTCAGGCAGGGCGTTTCATAGACCATGTATCTGACGCCGGCGAACTTCCCGTTTCCTCCCCTAAGCCTTTCCTTTTTGATGTAGCCGGCCTTTTCGAGTTCCTCGATGCCCTTCCTTATGCTGTCCTTCCCGTCGCTGAAGTGTCTGCATAGCTCGGAGAGCCTTATCTCCCAGTCGTCGGGCTTGGAGAGCAGATAGCTCAGCAACCCTTTGGCCTTGCAGGAAAGCGAAGGGTCCTGCAGGAACCCTTTGTCCAGCACCACGTAGTTGTTGGTCTTCTTCACTCTGAGAATCGATTTATGGGATGCCGGTCTAGATTTCGAGTCTGTCAATTAGCTTCCTCCCTTCGGTGAAGGCGTCGGCACAAGACTTACAGCTATCGTAGATCTCCCTGAGCTGTGCGTGGTACAGGCGATAATCTTCCCTGGACGGGATCTTGCCGGAGTGTTTTGTCGCTGGTCTTTTTCCTTCTCGCGTGGTATAATCGTTCTGCCTAAAATAATATCTGTGTTTCCTGGGATCTCTCGACGGAGATCCACTTTTCTTTTCTTCTGCCAAATTTCCTCCTACTCTGCTCTGATTGAGAGCCGTGTTCTCACTGTCTTAGTTGCTGAAGGTCTCTATATTAGACAATTATAAGCGTTTACTTTACCCATAATAACAACGCGTGGACTTGTTGCTTTAAGTCAACACACTATATATTATCAGTAAAAAACGATTTTGTAAAGGGGGTAATTTGATTGACTTTTAGACAAGTTGGTGATATCATTCTCGCATGAATACATTCAAAGCAGAATTACTTGGAAAGAGGATAGAGAATCTCAGAGTGTCCGGGGGAATGACCCAGGAGCAGCTCGCGGAGGCTCTCGGGAAGAGCGTACCCCTGATCTCGCTCTACGAGTCGGGCAAAAGGCTGCCGCCGACCGACATGATATACAGAATCGCGAAGTACTTCGAAGTTTCGGCCGATTACCTCCTCGGGTTGCCCGACAGATATACCTTTGAGTACGAAACGAAGACCAGGGAAAAGCTGAGCTCCACGATGCTCGACGTTCTAATTCCCAAACACGCGGATCCAAAAAGCGCCGAGAAGCCCGTGCCGGAAAAGCTGTATACTCCCGGCGCCTCAATCTACGGCTCGATAGAGCCTTCGCCTCCCCAGCCGTTCCATAAGGGAGTGATCAGGAGGGTCATCCCCGTCTTCACGCTGGAGAGAACCGATCGGCTCGATGAAAGCTCTGCCATAAGTTACGTGAGCGACCTCACCGGCGGGGCCGATTTAGTCGTTCAGTTCACCGACAACTCCATGTTTCCGACCTTCCGCAAAGGGGACTCTCTTTTCATAAAGCAGAACGTGCTTCCGCCGGTCGGCTCGTACGTCTTCTTTCGCTACAGGGAGGAATCGTACGTTAGGTTTCTATCTTCCCGCCCGAACAGGGGCGCCTTCGAATTCAAGCCTTCCAACCCCGAGTTCGAGACCGTGGTCATCGCAAACAGGGAGCCGCAGTTCACCATTCTGGGCATAGTCGTGGGCCGCTTCACCGGGACGGCCTGACGGGAAGAGAGTAAGACTGTCATCCCGTTGTGCACCTGAACGGGATCTCGCTCCGGCTCTTTTGCCATCTCCAAAAGTCGTTGACTGGCCCGTTCGGAGAATGATATCATTGTTAGTCAGGTATGAGTAATCAATCCGGGAGTTGCTTTAATTGTGGCCAGCGTGAAGGAGAAGCTAACTACCATCGTCGAAAGGCTCTCCACGCTCATGGCGGAGCAGGAAGAGAGGGCTTTAAACAGCGGAGAGTCGTCCAGGCTAACGGTCCGGCAGATGTATTATCTGAACGTCATAGCGAAGATGGATCGCCCCACCGTCAGCCAGATAGCCGACAGCCTAAGCGTTACAAAGCCCACCGTGACGATCACCGTGAGAGGATTAATTGAAGAGGGCTACCTGAAAAGAATCCAGTCCGAGGAGGACAGGAGAGTCTTCTGGCTTGAGCTGACAAACAGGGGACAAAAGATCATCCAGGCCTGCCGCAAAATACACAGGGATTTTTCGCACAGGATCCTCGAGATTCTCGATACCAGGGAAGCGCAGGAGCTGACCAGGATCTTCGAAAAGATACTGAGGAAAATAGATTCATAACACTTTCAGATGAGGTATAAAATGCTGAAGACGATAGTGATAGCCGCGACGTTGATCGCGATGGCGTTCTACCTGGTCGCAGTTTCACAAAAGGGCGTCGACGAGACCTTCTGGTTGAACCACGACGGAATCGATAGAAAAACGGTGGTCCACCTCCCCCCGAAAGGCGAGGACGACTCGAAGCTGCCCCTGGTCTTCGTGTTTCACGGACTGCTCGGAAACAGCAACTACACCAAGAACACTTACGGAATAACCGAGATATCCGACAGAGAGGGTTTCATAGCGGCCTATCCCGAAGGCACCGGCCCGCTGAAAAGCGTTTTCCTGAGCTGGAACGGCGACTTTTGCTGCGCATACGCAAAGGAAAATGAAATAGACGACGCGCGATACATAGTCGAACTCCTGAAGGAGCTCAAGCGGGAGTATCCGGTCGATGAGAGAAGGGTTTATCTGGTGGGTCTGTCCAACGGCGGCATGCTGACCTACAAACTGGTGTCCGATTACCCCGAGCTATTCGCGGCCGCGGCCATCGTCTCGTCTTCGCCGGCCGGCGGGGCGAGCGAGGACGAAGTTCACAGAATCGAGCCGCCGCTGAGACCGGTGCCGATGATCATATTCCACGGGATGCTCGATCCGATAATACCTTACCATGGAGGCTACTCGTCCGCCTCGGAAGAGACCATCTTCTTTCCCTCCATACCGGAATCGATAGACCTGTGGATCGCTGGCATGAAGGCCGTCGAACTGGAAGAGACGAGTCTGGAGAGCGGAAAGGTATTGCTGAAAAAGTACGGGAGACCGGGAGAGGACTTCGAGATCCACTTCTACACCATCGTGGATGGAGACCACACCTGGCCGGGAAGAGAGAAGGGACTGGACGCCCTTCAGAGCAGCTCCAGATCGAGTGTCAAAGCGAGCGAACTCATATGGGATTTCTTTCGCGATCGCCGTCTAGAGTGATCGCTTTTCGACTTTCAGACGGTACTTTCTAACGAAACCCGTGGCCGGTTCTTCGAACCTGCCCCAGTCGAACCCCTTTCTGTCGTACCGGACCCCGATCCGGCATCTCGGCTCTTACCGACAACCCACAACTCGCCACCGACCACGGCTCCTTTCTACTGCAACGGACCGGGGCTTCATGCTAGAATAACTAGAT